>QHNJ01000116.1 GCA_003218395.1 Verrucomicrobiota bacterium | reverse complement strand
TAGCAGGGTCAGCCCCCGCACAGATTTTAAAGATTTTAAACAACCGGTCGGTAAAGAACTTTCCTGTGAGCAAGTGGACTGCATCATTCGAGCGGCAATCGCCGCGCATCCTTCAGCGGCCAGAGAAATTGTCGATGCCGCGATCGCTGCAGCACCTTTACTGCGCGATTGCATTGTGGCGGCCGCAGCTCAGCCCTGTCCGGTGGCGAACGCCTTCCCTCAACCGCGGATCATCACTACGCTTAATCCAAGCAACTTCGTCCCTCCGCCAGTTGTTTCCCCCGAACAGCCTCCATCGTCGTCATCATCATCAGGTGACTAGCAGCAATCAGGCGGCAATCGGTCCGTCGATTGCGATCTGAAACTCTCCATCAGTTTTCAGATGTTCGATACGGCGCTGTTGCCCGATTGTCGCAGCCCAGTCATCGTCAAGAGCGGCAGAAATCCCTATGCGGCACGTGAGATCCCAGCGGCCATTTTGATCACAAGAGGCTGGTGACGTTCGATTGCCTTCTCGATCTGGCTACGTGTCACTGCAAAGAGCATTGTAATTGCTATTAGCAAGTTGATCGCTCAACGGCGCAGGATTGGTTTTCACGGGTCTTGTAATTTCTCCCTGATCTCAGACAACTCGCATCAGGCGTCCTATCTACAGCGTTGCGGCTGAGGACAGCCGCCTCTACAGTTCCGCCCTATGCCGTATAAAAACGTCACGCAGCCATCCGGCGAGAAAATTTCTATCGATAAAGGAACTCTCCAGGTGCCCGACGAGCCGGTGATTCCCTTCATCCGTGGGGACGGCACCGGGCCGGATATCTGGGCAGCCAGCGTTCGTGTCTTTGATGCAGCGGTCGAGAAAGCGTACAGCGGCAAAAAAGAGATCGCGTGGTTTGAGGTATTCGCGGGTCAGACGGCAAAAGACAAATTCGACGAATGGTTGCCTGATGACACGGTGGAAGCGTTCCGTGAATTTTTGATTGGCATCAAAGGGCCGTTGACAACGCCGGTAGGGGGCGGCATTCGTTCGCTTAATGTGGCGCTCCGTCAGCTTCTCGATCTTTTCGTATGCCTGCGGCCGGTGCAGTACTTCAAAGGCGTCCCCTCGCCCATCAAGCATCCGGAGAAAGTGAATATGGTGATCTTCCGGGAAAATACGGAAGACATTTATGCGGGGATCGAATACGCCGCGGGCACACCTGAAGCGCAAAAGATGCTCGATTTTTTCCAGAAAGAATTTCCGAAGCAGTTCGATAAAATTCGCTTTGGCACCAGGCAGAAGGCGGCCGATTTCTGGAAAAAAGTCGGCGCGCCGGAAGGCGACGATGTTTGCGTGGGGATCGGCATCAAACCGGTCAGCCGCGCGGGCAGCGTACGCTTGATTCACAGCGCGATTTCCTACGCGATCAAGAACCACCGCAAAAGCGTAACGCTCGTCCACAAAGGCAACATCATGAAGTTTACCGAGGGCGCGTTTCGCGATTGGGGATATGAGATTGCGAAGCAATATTTCGGCGCGGAAGAAATCGACGGCGGCCCCTGGTGCAAAATTCCCATGGGCAAACCGGGTGCGGGCATCGTGATCAAGGACGCGATCGCCGATATCACGCTTCAACAGGTGCTGCTGCGGCCGGAAGATTTCGACGTAATCGCAACATTAAATCTAAACGGCGATTACTTGAGCGACGCGCTTGCCGCGCAGGTGGGCGGCATCGGCATCGCGCCCGGTGGAAACATCAATTACATCACCGGCCACGCGGTTTTCGAGGCGACCCATGGCACCGCGCCGAAGTACGCAAACAAGGACAAGGTAAATCCTGGCTCGGTGATTCTCTCGGGCGAAATGATGTTCCGCTACATGGGCTGGACGGAAGCCGCCGATCTGATTTTGAAAGGATTAAACGGCGCGATCGCAAGCAAGCGCGTCACTTACGACTTCGCGCGCTTGATGGAGGGTGCGACCGAAATCAAATGTTCGCAGTTCGGTGACAACGTGATCGAACGCATGTGAGTTCCGGGGAACGCTAAGATCGACGTCTAATTCTGAATCCGAATCCTTGTCGGCCGCATCCTAATCTTCGACAACGCTTATGAATCGATTTGCAATTTATTTTTCTGTTTTAGTTGCTGCAACGACCGTCGCCTCAGCAGAGAACCGCAACATCACCGAAAAAGATCTGTTCGATTTTGTTTGGATCGGCGATCCGCAAATTTCGCCGGATGGAATGCGCATTGCGTTTGTGCGCGTCACAGTCAATGAAAAAAAGGAAGGCTATAACACCTCGATCTGGTCTGTGTCCGTCATTGGCGGCGACGAGCCTCATCAATTGACAAAAGGTGATCACGACACAGCGCCGCGCTGGTCGCCCGACGGAAGATTTTTGCTCTTCTTGCGCGCCGCAGAAAAGGACGGCAAGCCGGAGCCGCCTCAACTGTCGATCTTGTCGATGGCGGGCGGCGATTCATTTTCTTTTACCGATCTGCCGAAAGGGGCCGGAAACCCGGTGTGGGCATCGGATGGCAAAACGATCGCGTTCACGAGCGAGACAAACGCAGACGATCTCGCCAAACAGGAAAAGAAAAAGCGCAAAGAAGAGGAATTAAAGAAAGCGATCAACGAAAACTCCCCGTCACCGCGTACGGCCGGGAGAAGTGCGAATAAGACAGCGCCAACACCGAAGAGCGCAAGTGATGCGACCGCAAAAAAAGCGGAGCCCGAAGGGGAACACGAGAGCGACATCCGCGTGATCACGCGCGCGATCTATCGCGAAGATAATGAAGGTTATGCCGACCCGAAGCATCCGCAGCACATCTGGATTGTGGCGGCGCCACGCAGTGCGGACGAGAAAATGCAGCCAAAACAACTGACTTCCGGCCGATTTGATGAAGGCAGCATCGTTTGGTCGAATGACGCCGCGCAGGTCTATTTCACCTCACTGCGCGTTGACGAGCCGTATTACCAACTGCCGCGGACGGAGCTCTATTCGATCCCCGCCAGTGGCGGACAACCGACAAAGCTCAATTCGATCGATATGGAAATGAATAATTTGTCGCTCAGGCCGGACGGGAAACAGATCGCCTTTATCGCATCGACAACGCAGCCGATCAACTCCTACACCCAACCGGACTTGTGGATTGTCGATCTTACCCCGAACGCAAAGCCGCGGAACCTGACCGCGAATTTCGATTTCGATGTAGGCGATGGTGTTTTCGGCGACAACGCAGCCCCGCGCGCTGGAGGCGTAAATATTCCACTGTGGACGCCGGACGGGCGCAGCTTGATCGAGATTTGCGGAAAAGAAGGCAAAACAATTCTCGCATCGTTTGATGTCGAGAGCAGCGGAGAAACCGATCTCACGCACGGAAACCAGGCAGTGCTCCGTTTTTGCGCGCCAGCAGATCGATCGAAAATCGGTTACACGCTCTCGAGCCCGACGCGAATAAACGATCTCTTTATCACAGATCGCATCGGTGGCGAACCACGCCAGCTAACGCACGTCAACGATGCGCTTTTCTCACAGCTCAATCTCACCGATCCGGAGGAAATTTCTTACAAGACTTTCGACGGCAAAACCATCCAGGCGTGGGTGCAGAAACCACCCGACTTCGATCCGGGAAAAAAATACGCCTTAATTTTGAACATCCATGGCGGGCCGCACGCGGCTTATGGTTATATTTTCGAGCACGAGTTTCAGTGGATGGCAGCCAAGGGTTACGTAGTGCTTTACCCGAATCCGCGCGGAAGCACCACGTACGGCCAGGACTTTGGCAACACCATTCAGTATCATTATCCGGGCGACGATTATAAGGATTTGATGGCCGGCGTGGATGACATGGTTCGCCGCAGATACATCGATGATAAAAGGCTTGGTGTGACCGGTGGGAGCGGCGGCGGATTGCTCACGAACTGGGTTGTGGGACAAACGAACCGGTTTGCAGCCGCTGTCTCGCAGCGCGACATCGCGACTTGGGAAGCTTGGTGGTACTCATCTGACTTTACGTTATTTCAACCGAACTGGTTCAAGGCGCCGCCGTTCGATGACGACCAGGACTTCAAAGCGCGCTCACCACTCACGTACATCAAGAATGTGAAAACGCCGATGATGTTCATCCTCGGCGAAGCGGATTACCGAACGCCCCCCGGCGCGGGGGGTGAGCAGATGTTTCGCGCGCTTAAATTCCGCAAGATACCGGCGGTGATGGTGCGGTTCCCCAACGAATCTCACGAACTTTCGCGCTCTGGCCAGCCATGGCACCGCATTGAGCGTTTGCGAAATATCGTGGGCTGGTTCGACCACTGGCTCATGGGCGTGCCCAAGCCGGAATACGAGGTCGCGCCGCAAGAAGAAGCGCCAATCAAGAAAGGCAATGGAGCCACCGAAAATGGCGAATGACGAAACTCGAACGACCAGACAAGCCACGCGCCGTTCTTGTCATTTGAGCATTTGTGCTTCGTTCGTCATTCGTCATTCGAGCTTCGTCATTTTGGTTTCAAATCGTAGACCCAATTCGTTCGCACAATCGCAGCTAAGAAGTAGCGACGAGTTCTGCTCAGGGACATCGAATTACTCTGGGCGAATGGGTTAACTCCTGCTTTGTGCCGGCAATGCGAAGATGGATCACGTGTGAGCGGTGATCTCTGAGTTGCAGCGGTGTCACAATGTGAAAGCCATGCCGGCCGTTTCCATAACCTGCATCCGCTAGATCTTGCCGAAATTGGTTGGCGGGGAACTTCATCAGATACTTATCGTCATCCAAAAGTTCGACATCAACTGGGACGTCTGGTCGGTGTTTGTCCCAAATCCACCCATAAATCTCATAGCAGTACGCCCCCTCGATGTCGCTGGCATGATGCGGGAGCGGTGCGGCTCCGATCCGCCCGGAAAAAATTAGCAAGCCGAAGCAAACAAACTGGAAGGTAATAACCACAGCCAGTGCCCGCGAAACCAGACCGTCGCGCCAATAGCGATGCCCCTTGTTCCATCGGGAAAAAATGTGAAACACAGAAAGCAACGCCGCCTGATAAAATCCGTAAACGATGTAGTGAGGCTCAAGCCCGTGCCAGAGGCCCATTAATCCGAAGGCCAGAAAATAGCCTAGGATTGGAGCGGCTTCCTTATGCGCAAACCATTTGCCGCGCATCGCCGCATAGAGGAAGCGCATGTAAACATGGTCGCGAAACCAAAATGAAAGAGTGATGTGCCAGCGATTCCAGAAATCGCGGATATTGCGGGCGAGAAACGGTCGATTGAAGTTTTCCGGAGTATGGACGCCGAAAAGATAACTCAGAGCAATGGCAAAAGCGCTGTAGCCAGCAAAATCAAAAAACAAATAGAAGCTGTACGCATACATGTAATTGACCAATGCACGCAAGCTTCCACTGCTCGCCGCGCGCTCGAGCCAATATTGCTTGATTAGCGCGGCGAGGATGAATTTGTAAAAGAACCCTCGAAAAATGCGATGCACCGCACCGTCGAGATCGGCAAGGAATTCAGCGCCGGTTCGCCTTTTTTTCCATTCACCTGCAAAGCGTTGATAGCGGTCAATTGGTCCGGCTGAAATGGTCGGGAAGAAAAAAAGAAACATCAAGAAATCGAGCGTCCCGGGCAGAGCGATGACGTTATCGCGCAAGCAAATTACAACATCCAATGCCCGAAACGTGATGTAGGAAATTCCGAGAAAACCAAACTGGCTTCTCGGCGACATGACCGGAAAAAACTTGGACGCCGCAAGCGGAAGCAGACTTGCCGCGATCGCAGCATAAAACGGCCAGCCTACTCGTGTCCCGCTTTTCGCAAATACGCACACTGTTGCCCATTGCCAGACAGCGAAACCAACGACGATCCAGATTTCGCGCACTGGAAAATCGGGCCGAATGTTTAATAACGCGTGATACTGCACGATGAGCATCCCAGCAGTCACGAGGGTCGCCCAGCGCCAGCCAGCTTTGCCAAACAGCCCCAGAATCAGCGTTGGAACCGCCGCGTAGAGTAGCAGCCCAAAATAGGTGAAATCGGCGTAGGGAATCACAGCGACTCGGCCAGCCGGGCTCGGTCGACTTTGCCATTCGCCGTCAGCGGAAAAGCATCGCGAAAAACGAATTTGCGAGGCAACATGTACACTGGCAGCCGCTCCCCCAGTTGTCGTCGCAGCGCCTGCGTTAGTTCGAAATGCGATGCCTCAGGTCGGCTGCTGAGCACGACGAAAGCGGCGAGGGATTGAGTCACGCCGTTTTTGATCATCGGGATTACTACTGCGTCCCTTACAGACGCCAAGGCCAGAAGGTTTGCTTCGACGTCGCCAAGTTCGATGCGATACCCATTCAGTTTGATTTGCTCATCCATGCGGCCCTCAAAAAAAAGCAGCCCATCACGAAATCGACCCTGGTCGCCGGTGCGATAAGCGTGCTTGCCGCGATGTTCAAAAAAGGCGGCTGCCGTAAGATCGGGACGTCCAAGATAGCCAGGACTAACATTTGGCCCCGCGATGACAATTTCGCCTCGCTCGTTT
>QHNJ01000163.1 GCA_003218395.1 Verrucomicrobiota bacterium | reverse complement strand
GTATATGGTCGTGTCCTCATAGATCGAACCATCTTTGAAACGAAATATCAGATGGTTGGTTACGCGATCGCCCCGTGCGTCCTGCGTCATTTGACCATCGGCGAGCGCCTTGCCTTCAAGGGTCCGCACCACAAGAAAGCCATGGATCAGGCCTTCCGTGTGGCGCACAGGGATCGTATCTGCGAATAGCGCGTTTGGCTGGAGCATGGCGGCACAGGCCAGCAGAATCGCGATCAGTCTGGACCGGGCACCTGGGCGTTGTAGTTCTATGCGGAGACCATGGCGAGCGCGCCGTGCCTCTTCCATCGCGGCGTTCATTTCTGCATCATCGCCGTAGATCGGTGTTGTGTCGCCCATGTAGAAAGCCTCGGCCTAGCGAGATGGAGCTCAACTATTGATCGGCTTCCCTCGAGTGGCAGTGCATTTTTAGCCTAACGAGACACAAGCTCAGCCACGGCTCAGGAGAACGCAAGCGGCTCGTGAAAGCACACTAGCTACGCTAAACATCCAAGAGAACGACGCCGTCTGAGCCGTTGGCTGGAGCCTGGTTAGGCGTTTTCATCTCTGCTCCGGCGAAAAGCACGTCGACTCGGATCGAGCTTTACCCACGGGAGTTTGTCTTCTGTCCATATCGCGACCTCCGGGTGAAAGGTCTTAGGATCATCGAGCGACGCTACTGTCACGTCAATCCATTCAGAACTGACTTCGTCCTGGATAAACAGAGGCGTGCCACAACAAGAGGCGAACGAGCGTAATCGGTCTGCATATGAGACTCTACGCAGTTCACCGCTCAGAACCTCTATCGCCTTGCTGGGAACGCTACACCAAGTCACATACGGAGCAGCACTAGCCCGCCGGCAATCTTCGCAATGGCAGTCACTCCCCTGCTTTGGCCTAACGTGTAGACGATAGCGGACGCCTCCGCATAAACACCCGCCCTCGATTGTGCTTGCCATACGCCCAACTATGATTAGACGAATCTTCGTAAAAACTCACGAGGATTTCTTCGCCTAATTCAGGATTGCAATATTGGGGGCGAAACATGTATGCTGCCCGGAAAGATTGCCCGATTACACGACAAAATTAACGCCTGACAAGCCGAAATTTGCGCGCGCGTTTCGCAATTACACGCGCACCGGCACGCTGGCGGTCCGCTCGAGTTTGCCCCAACTTACCCACGGCGCCTTTGATCGCGCGCAGGATCGCTTTCCAGATGCAATAGCTGAGCTTCGGACGATAAATCAGGCGCATCGGCAAAATCCGCCAGGCACGGACGATGGGTTCGCGCTCCAGAAGACAGGCGAGCCTGGCTAGAATCACGTCCATGGACAGGAACGTAATCACGAACGGCATGACCGCGCGCCAGGCGCCGAACGGCAGAGAGGCAAGCAAGAACAAATCTACCATCGGCGTGACAGCGACGAGAATGATCTGGAAAAACTAGATGCTGGGCAAACTGAACCAGCCAAGCGCGCGATAATTCCAGTTGAACACCGTATTCACTCACTATTTTACCGGCAAACTTTCGGACCCGTGACCCTTCAATAGACGCTTATCCCTTTGAGGCCAAAATACGGCGCAGCTTCCAGCAATATTCGGTCTGCGCTGTAAACCGCAGCGAACTGATTTTCCACGGCGCAAGCGAGATGGAGTGCATCGCTGGCGCGAAGAAATACCGTGGCGTCCAGCTTCTCAAATGCGTTGCACGCTCGTCGAACGACACTTTCGGTCACTGGAAGCCAGTGCCAAAGGCCAGAGCGCTCGTCTTCTTCAAATTGCTTCCACACAGCCGCTGCATCGCGCGAAGATAGATGCTTTTCGCGGAGACGGCGATGCACAGCGGAATAAAATTCCGTCCGGCCATGAAGTGCAGTAATCCGTCCGGCACTCTTTTGGACCAGCTTCAACACCTCGGCGGATCCTGCTTCGCGAAGATAACACTTTACGATGTAACTGGCATCCAGGTATATCACCGCGCATCGCGCTCCTCTGAGATATAGACAGTCGAATCGCCAGGAACCTTGGGCATCTTGCGAAAATCACGCTTGGGAAAAGGTTTGCCGACCAGATCGGCCGCCTTGGCACTCTTGAGCACGGCGACCGCCTGTCCACGTTCAGTAATAAGAATATTCTCGTGAGCCGATGCACGCACCAACTTGCCGGTATTCATGTGCAATTCGCGAATCGTGACACTTTTCATGTGTCCAATGTGTCACATCCCACGGAGTGGCACAACTAAGAACAACAATCACACGCGCACCGGCACGCTGGCGGTGCGCTCCAGTTTGCCCCAGCTCACCCACGCGCCTTTGATCGCGCGCAGGATTGCTTTCCAGATGCAATAGCTCAGCATCGGACGGTAAATCAGGCGCATCGGCAAAATCCGCCAGGCCCGCAGGATCGGTTCCCGCTCCAGAAGACAGGCGAGCGTGGCCAAAATAACGTCCATGGAAAGAAACGTGATCACGAAGGGCATCACCGCGCGCCACGCGCCGAATGGCAGCGACGCGAGCAAAAACAAATCTACCATCGGCGTCACGGCGACGAGAATGATCTGGAAAAACCAGATGCTGGGCAAACTGAACCAGCCAAGGGCGCGATAGTTCCAGTTGAACAACATGTCGCGATGTTTCCACAGACATTGCAACGTCCCGTACGCCCAGCGAGAGATCGGTGTCCTCCGCGAGTGTTTGCAAACTTAAGCCGCCCGCTTCGTCGATCGCTTCCTTACGGACTGCGCTGATGGCTCCGGGCACCACCGTGATGCAGTTCCAGCGATTGTAGGCCCGTCGATCAAGATTGAACCCGCAGGTGTATTCCAGCGCTTGGCAACGCGCGATGAACCTTCGCAAGTTTCCAACTTTCGCATGACCCGACACGGCGCCCACGCCTGCATCGGCGAAGGGCTCCAGCAATCGCGGCAACGTGTCGCGCTGACATTGCGTATCGGCGTCGATAAAAACGACAATGCCCCGACGGACGGCGGAGAGGGCACGCTGCAACGCGCGGGCCTTCCCGCTATTCTGCTGCTGCAGCAAACGCACACGTGGATCGGCAGCTGCAATCTGCTGGACTTCCGTGGCGGTTTCGTCGCGCGATCCGTCATCGACTACAATCACCTCAACGTCTCCCTTGTAATCAGTGGTCAACAGCGCGCGTAACGTGTTGGCGATCACTTTTCCTTCGTTGTACGCCGCAATGACGACGCTTACCGGTTCAGCAAATTCCGCTCGCGGTCGTCGCCGGAATCGGTACGCCAGCCACACCACAATCAGCGTTCGGATCACTACCAGCGCAGTCGCAACAATCATGAAGGCCCAAAGAAATTCCTCGACCGCGTGATAGACGCGGAATCCCGTACTGCTGACCACTCGCGCAAACGGTTGACCGCTTTCCGCCAATGGGGGCATCACCGCATCGCGAGTCGTGCCGAGTAGCGTGCTCAAAGGCACGACGGTGTCGCCCCGCGTGTGCAGCCATTCCAAAATGCGCGGAAGCGCCTGGACTGTCTGTGACCGGTCGCCCCCGGCATCGTGCAACAAGATAATGTTGCCGTCGCGGCGCTGTTGTTTCACGCGCCGCAGAATAATGTCCGCGCCTGGTTTCGCCCAATCCTCGGGATCGATACTCTCCAGCACCACCAGGTAGTTGAGGTCTTCCGCGATTTGAAGTGGAATCAGTTCGCTTAACTGCGACGGGCTGGTGTCGGCCGCGTACGGCGGACGAAACAGCGCCGTCGCGCGACCGGTTATTGTTTCGAGGAGGAGCTGTGTCGCATTGAGTTCAAGCCGGATGTGTTCCGGCCAGCAAAGCGCCAGGTTCGGATGATAATAGGTGTGGTTTCCGATCTCGTGGCCTTCGTTCACAATTCGCCGTACCAGTTTCGGATAACGTTCCGCATTCGCTCCCACGAGGAAAAACGCGGCTTTCGCGTTTGCGCCTTTAAGGATGTCCAAAATCTTCGGCGTCCATCGTGGGTCCGGTCCATCATCGAAAGTGATGGCCACCTGGTGCTCGCCGCCCGCCCCTTGGTGATAGAGCGTGGGGAATTGCGCGAACTTCACATATTTCGCGGTAAGATAACCAGCTGCGTCAATGCCGAGATTGCGCAGGCCATCCGTGTGGCTCTCATCAACGGTGACAATCTCGCCATCGCCCACGTCCGTGATTGTGTCGGTGGCCTTGATCCACTGGAGCGATTGCCGTGTTTGATTATCGATCTTCAAGTCGCGCGGCACGCTTAACGCATCCCAAATTGCCGGGTCTTCGCAGCCGAGCCGATAAAGCGCGAATCCACCAGCCTTTTGATCACGCACCTCCCGCAGTTCATTGAGAAAGGTCACGGCATCCAAAAACCAGACGGCGTGCTCCTTGTCCTCATCCTGAAAATAAAAATAGGGACTGTAGCTGGGCGCCTTCACTTCCGCGGTCCCTACTTCCGCATCGTTGGCGCGACTCATGACCTCCGCGAAAGCGATCAAATCCGCTTTTTTCCCGCCGATCGTCCAATCATATCCGTAACTGCCCAGCGCAATGATCCATTGTTTGGTGTCAGTGTCTTCCAGCAAGACGTGCAGCCAGCCTTCGAACCATGGGCGCGAGGCGAGCGGCCCGGGCGGGTCGATATCGGAGGTCTCGTCAAACAGCATTGCCACAAACCGATCGACATTGTCCGAAAGCCTATCGAAATCGATGTAGTCCAACTCCTGGCCAGGCTGCACGCACAACCACAGTTCCTTTTCATCATCGTGTAACACGTCGGCAAACTTATCGATGAATGAGGCCAGATCGTCTCGATAGGCGGGGTCGATTTGCTGCCAATCGATCACCACGCCCGAGGCCCTGGCATTGCGCAAGACTGCCAGCACATTCCGAATGAAGCGCTCTTGCCGTTCGGCCGGGCCGTGCGCCAGGTTCTCGACCGCTTCGGGTTGCCAGGTGTCGCCGACGAGGTTCGTCAATAACGGCATCAGGGCAATTCCCTTGTTTGCCGCGAATTTCGGCAGGCGTGAATCCCCATCGACTTGCAACTCGCCCATGCCGTTGATCACCGTCATCCACTCCGGGCAAAGGTGCGTGATCTGCGCCGCATGCTGCTGGAGCGACGTGTAACTGTACGGATCGCCGTTCGTATAAAAGGCCAAATGCACTTCGTTATCCGGCGATTTTTTCCGGGGCCTCGCTGGCGTCGACTTGCTCACCTTTTTTGCAGCCTGGCGCGCCGCGCCGAACTTCTGCCAGAGAAGCGAAGCTGTCGTGACTTGTCCGGCAGGGTTCTCTTTTTGCAACGCTCTCAACTGACCTTTTAACTGCCGCAACGAAAACGGAACCCGCATTTGAGGCGTCACAAACAGCGTTTGGACGAACACCACCAAGGCGAGAAAAAACAGCACGCCGGCAATAAGCAGAACCAGCCGCAGGCGCGGCCAGCGCTTACCGGCCGGATCGGAAAAGACAAACGGCCTAACTGTTTCTGGAGGGATCTCGCGCATGTGATGCCTATAATCGTCTACGTGCAAGAATAAGAAAATCCCATTCTATCGGCTCCCCGTAAGAGTCAAAAACGGCGGAGCACCGCCAATTCCAAGGCGCAAATGCTTGGCGAATTATCACCAACGACATTCATGAGGCTCGACATAACAAAAATTTGGCGATTCGCGAAGCCGCGTTTATATCTCGGTTAGCTGGAAAGAATCTTATGAACACGCATCTCGACAAGATCGACAACGACATTGCAAAGAAACATCTGTTGAAACACCCGTTTTATCTCGCATGGACGCGCGGGCAGTTAAGCAAGGAAGCGCTGACGGATTACACGAAGCAGTATTATCACCATGTCGCAGCGTTTCCGACGTATCTCTCGGCGGTGCATGCGAAGTGCGACGATCAAGCAACGCGGAAACAGTTACTCGATAATTTAACCGACGAGGAGGCAGGCTCACCGAATCATCCCCAGCTTTGGTTAAAATTCGCCGAAAGCCTCGGCGTTTCCGAAGTCGATGTTTGCAATACGGCGCAAGAAGCCGAGACGAAAAACTTGATCGATACGTTCCGATCGGTTTGCAGCAAAGGATCGACAGCCGAAGGTCTCGCAGCCCTTTACGCCTACGAGAATCAAATCCCCGCGATTTGTGAATCAAAAATCGATGGGCTGAAAAAGCATTACGGGTTCACTGATCCTGAGCATTACCGATATTTCACTGTGCACGTCAAAGCCGACCGTGAACATTCTGCTGCCGAGCGAAAACTGCTCGGCGCGTACATCGACAATGGCAATTTCGAATCAGTGAGGGCATCTGTGAATGGCATTCTCGACGCACTTTGGGAAATGCTTTCCGGCGTCTGCCGCCGTCACGCGATCGCGTGCTAACGTGGACAAACATGTCGGCTTTGTTGCTGCGGTGCGGCGCGTCCTTCGCTGCCGATGAGAATCCAAAGCGGCGGAGCACCGCCGCAGTCCAAGGCGCAAGCGTGTAATGCGCGTTTTGAGGACGGTCACGTTTTGGAGTACGGCAGTGTCCTGCCACTTTTGTGTAAACTCGGCCTTTGGGATCGCATTTTCCCAAACCAGGACCCGCAAACTGTCATGCAACCTAGCGCGGTCGCAAGACTAGAAACGAACGCATCCGATGCCGGCAAATCGACAGGACTTGGGCTTGACTGGGATCCAGTGACCCGGCGATTTTGTTGTAGTCCGAAACTGATGCGATGGGTTGCTGATTGATTTCCTCGATCACGTCGCCCTTTTGCAATTCGGCCACACCGCTGTCAGGATCGACATTGGTAACCACAACGCCTCGCACATTGCTGGGCAGATCGAGCTCGCGTGCCATTTCTGGAGTTAAATCGCCCACGTGGATCGAAGCAAACGGACCACTCGTCGACTCTTGATCCGGTTGGCTTGGAACCTGCGGCTGTGGCTGTGATCGTCGAGGCAAAGTGCCAGACGTCTGATAATCAACCGGCTGTTCTCTGATCTGCGCCGTCACCTTGATCGGCTTGCCGCCGCGCTCTATTTCCAACTCAACTTTTTTGTTTAACTCGGTCTGGGACACGAGACTCCTGAGCACATTGAAATTCTTTACGTCGCGCCCGTCGAACTTGCGAATAACGTCTCCCTGCTGCAGTTGCGCCTCGGCTGCGGGAGATCCCGGAAGTATTTCCTCAACCACTACGCCTTCGTTATCGGCGCCTCTTTGCCCCGGTTGCGCCGCACGCGCCTGGATCCCAAGATAACCGCGAATAATTCGCCCTTGCTTCAATAAGCTTTCAAGCGCCGTGCGAACTGTGTTTGACGGAATAGCAAAGCCGACCCCTTGCGAGCCGCCAGTGGTAGAGGCGATCGCAGTATTAATACCGATAACTTCACCGCGCAAATTGATCAACGGCCCGCCGCTGTTGCCTGGATTGATCGCCGCGTTCGTCTGCAGGAGATCACCGAAATAATCGGAGCGACCCGGCCGGCCCTTTGAGCTAATGATCCCATCGGTCACGGTCTCCTCGAATCCAAATGGATTCCCGATGGCGAGAACAAAATCGCCGGCCTGCACGGTATCGGAATCAGCCAGCTTGAGCGGCTTAACACCGGGATCATCGATCTTGAGCACAGCCAAATCGATCTGAGAATCCGCGCCTACCAACAACGCTTTCTTCGTGCGGCCATCGCTCAATTGCACCTCGATCTCGTCCACCTGATCGACTACGTGGTTGTTGGTGATGATGTGTCCCTCATTGGTAACGATCACCCCGGAGCCAAGCGAATTTTGCACTAGCGCCTCCTCGCGCGGGCTGCGAAACTGGCCCCTCGGGTTGCCGAAGAAAAACTCGAATGGATCGAGCCCGTACTGCCGGCGAATCCCGATCTTCTTGGAGGTCTTCACCGCTACTACCGAAGGAATCACGCTCTTCACCAGCGCGCGCCGTTCTTGATTCAATGCTTCTAGCGACGCAACTTGTTTTGGATTGATTGCCGCCTCGGAAGCGAACGTGTAATTTTCCGATGCCCGCCGCGGGAGCAAATCCAAGTTCCCACGTTTGAGGCGGTAATCGTAGAGCAGCGAAATTCCCGCGCTTACAAGCAGCACAAAAAGTAGAAACTTGGCGAGGTTTTTCATCAGCTAACGTTGGAAAAAGTTCGTCCCTGTTGTTCGACAATTAAACGCCGGAAACGTTGATTCTCAGGCAGTTCTAGACGCGGATCCGCCGCGAAGATCGACACCGCCGTCGCGCGCGCTCGTCGCATCAAATGTGCGTCGGTTTTTAAGTCGCCGATCTTCAGCACTGGCAAGCCGCTTTGCGCTGTGCCCAGCAAATCGCCCGGCCCGCGTAAATCCCAATCAGCCTCCGCCACTTCGAAACCGTTGCTTGTTTTTTCCAATACAGTGAGCTTTCCTGATGTTTCCTTAGAAGTGTCGGATGTTAACAAAATGCAGTACGACTTGTGCCCACCGCGACCTATCCGGCCGCGAAGCTGATGGAGTTGCGCCAACCCGAAACGCTCGGCGTTTTCGACCAGCATTACGGTCGCGTTGGGGACATCGACACCGACTTCGATTACCGTAGTGCTGATCAAAGCATTTGTCTCGCCGCGTCGAAACCGTTCCATGATTTCCTGTTTTTCCGGCGCCGGAATCCGGCCGTGAAGTAATTCGCAGCGATACGGGTGCAATCGCTCCCGCCACAACTCGTACTCCACCGACGCCGCTTTCACGTCCAGTTTTTCGGTTTCATCGATTAGCGGATAAATCACGTAGAGCTGGCGGCCCGCTTCCAGTTGTGCTCGCAAAAAACTGAGGACTTCGCCGAGCTTAGACGTTTCGTGCACGGCGGTAATTATTTTCCCGCGGTTGCGCGGCATCTCATCGATAACGGAAACATCAAGATCGCCGTAGATGGTCATTGTCAGTGTGCGCGGGATTGGCGTGGCGGTCATCACGAGGACGTCAGGCGCCGGCTCGCGGGTGGTTAATCGGGCGCGTTGAGCAACGCCGAACTTATGCTGCTCGTCGATAACAACGAGCCCGAGATTGGAGAACGAAAGATTCTCGTACAGCAACGCATGCGTGCCGACGACGATTTGTGGGTCGTTCGTCCCGAACGACGCTCCGGATTGGGTAGCGCTCGCGTCCCGCGTGCTGATTTCGGCGTCGCCCCGAAACAAGCTTTCCTCGCGGCGCTCGTCATCCTGCGTCCAGACCCACGGATAATCCTCATTCTGCTGTGCCACTCCAGAATCCCATGGATTTCGAAGAATGTAATGGAACTTCTCCTGGAGATCGCGATCCGATCGCACATAACGATCAAATCTTTCGCGTTCCCAAACTGCCCCCTTCTTTTTGTCGATCTCGTTAATTTCGTGAGCCGAAAATGATTTTATCGAGTGGATCAGCTCGCTCAGCGGCCAGAATGTTGCGTTTCCCGCGTCATCACTTTCTTTCGGCCATGGCTGGATAAGAAAATGCACATGATCAGGCATCACGCACGCCGCGAACAATTCGTAGCGTTTGTTATGAAAATGTCGGAGCGCGTCGAGAACGATGGTGCGCGTGATTGGTGACAAACAACGCCGCGACTTCGTGCTGATCTTCACCGCATAAATTGCCCAAGGTTTTTCGAAATGTGGTAGCCGACGGCGAGAATACGCAGCCCCCTCGCCTGATTGTGTTTCAGGAAAAGTCCGCGACGGCGCGACGCCGTCGCCAACACGCGAGACGCGCGTGCTCCCCGGAATCTTTGCGCGTTGCGTTTTGCTGAGTACGAATAGAGGCAATGGTGCGTTGTCTTCCTGACGCGCGGCCGTTCGCAGCGCGATGCACAACCCCAGCGGCTCGAGCCAGCGCCGCAGCACATCATAATGCTGTTCCGCCAGAATTTGCGTGGGCGCCATAAACGCGGCCTGATATCCAGCTTCAATCGCAAGAAGCATCGCTGCTATGGCAACGACCGTTTTTCCCGAGCCAACGTCTCCCTGCAACAAACGGTTCATCGGTTGGCGTGCCGCGAGATCGCGCCGAATTTCCGTAATCACTTTGGACTGCGCGCTGGTTAACTCGAACGGTAGCGCCTTAAGAAATTTGTCGAGCAACGCGCCATTTCCACAGTGCGCGTACCCGACGCGGATGGATGCGTCGGAGCGTCGCGATGCGATCAGCATTTGCATCGCAAAAAATTCCGAGAGCACCAGATGCTCCCGGGCAGTATCACGCGCTTCCCAGCTTTCCGGAAAATGGATCGCGCGGATCGCGTCACGCCGCGTGCCATGAACCAAACCCCTCGGCGCAATTGTTTCCAATACTGCGCCTGAAATTTCATTCAACGCTCGGTAAATAATGCTGCGCAAGACGCGCTGTGAAAGACCTTCCGTCGCTGGATAAATCGGTGTGATGCGCCGAAAATGGATCGAAATTTCTTTATCATTCTCGATGACCTCGAACTCCGGATGATCCATGCAAATTCTCTTGCCCCGCAGGCGCGGCCTGCCAAACACAACCAGGCGTTGCCCGGTTGCGATCATCTTCTGCACGTAATGCAGATTGAACCAACGGCACACCAGTGGTTCACTCAGCGCGTTCGGCTGCGATTCTTGCAGTGTTGCTTCGAAGATCTTCTTCCAGCCGCCAAAACGGCGCAGCGACGTTTTAATCACTTCACCGCAAAGACAAATTGGAACGTCGCTTTCTTCGCGTGGAAAATGCGGGAACTCGGTTCGATCCTCATGACGGCGCGGAAAATGCGTAAGCAAATCCTCCACGGTACCGATACCGAGCCGTCTCAGCGCCAGCAGACGCGGTCGGGGGATCCACGCGATGTCTTCGAGCGACTGCGAAATCCCGATCATCTGGGGAGCGCAGGCTGCCAGCCTGTTGTTCGCGGCAGCTTGCCGCGAAGCCTTTTTCTACTTTTCGTGGGCGTGATCATTCAAATTTGCTCCGCTTTTCGCACGGCCTCGATCCGCATGCCCAGCGTAGTTTCGCCTTCGTATTCATCCGCGCGGATGCGAAAGGCAATGTCCCAGGGCGCCGGCGGCAGTGAGAGATTTGCCGAATCGAAGTAAACTGCGCGCCGATGGTAATTCCCCTGGCGCAGGCGCAAAATGAGATGCTTCTCCTTTACCTCCTGCGGCGGCATGACCGGCTCGACTTCGCGCGCAAAAAAAAGCGGCGCCGGATTCCCGTTACCGAATGGCTGGAGCATTTCGTGCCACTGGAGAAAATCGCCCGTGAGTTCCGAAAACGCGAGCTCGTGATCGATGCGGAGGCACGGTTGCAAGTAATCATCCGAGAGCAGCTCGCGCGTCACCCGGCGAAATTCCGCCGCGAACACGTCGATCTTCTCTTCGCGAATTGTGAGGCCAGCCGCCATTTCGTGCCCGCCGAATTTTTCCAGTGATTCAGCGCAGCGATCTAATGCTTCGACCAGATTAAGCCCTTCGATGCTGCGTCCACTGCCTTTTCCAGTGCCATTTGCCTCGAACCCGATCACGATCGTCGGCCGATGATATTTGCGCGAAATTCGCGAGGCCACAATCCCCACCACGCCTGGATGCCACTCGCGCGCTCCAACCACGATTGCCGCGTCCCGTAACGGATCAAAATCACGGCAGATCTGCTCTTCCGCTGCAATGAACACTTGCCTTTCGATTTCCTGCCGGTCGCGATTTTGCTTGTCGAGAAGGTCAGCAAGCGCACCGGCTTCGTTTTCGTCTTTGGTAAGCAGAAGCTGCAACGACTTTTCAGCAGTGCTCAATCGTCCTGCTGCGTTCAGTCGCGGCCCGAGTCGGAATCCAATGATCTCGTCCGTCTTGTAATTTCAATCGCGCCACGCCGGACAAAAATCCGATTTTCCCCTCGCAACGGGACGATGTCCGCGACTGTGCCCAGTGCCACTAGATCGAGTTTCGATTTAAGATCGAAATCAAACAGTGGTCTCGTTTTCAAAAGGGCGTGACAAAGTTTAAAAACGATTCCGACACTGCACAGATAATGAAACGGCGATTCCGGATCGATTTTCGGATTCACGATCGCCACGCAATCAGGCAACGCCGATTTTGGTTCATGGTGATCGAGCACGATCACGTCCACGCCGCGTCGCGTAAGATCGACAATCTCACTCACGGACGATGTGCCGCAGTCTACTGCAATCAAGAGTTGAGGATGATGCTGCTTCAGGCACCGCTCGACGCTTTCTGGACTCAATCCGTAACCTTCCTCCATCCGCAGCGGCAAAAATAATTCCGGCGCGCCGCCGTAAGCGCGCAACATCTCCGTCAAGAGTGCAATCGAGGTCACGCCATCGACATCGTAATCTCCGAACAAAACGACCCGCTCATGCCGATCCAACGCAGCAAGAACTCGCTGCGCAGCCGCTTGCATGTTTGGAAGCAAAGACGGATCGCTTAATGATTTGAGACGCGGTCGCAGAAACGTTTCTACTTCCTCCGCGTTCGCGAAGCCTTTGCGCATGAGTAGCCGCGCGATACATGCGTACCCACAGATTTCATTCCACGAAATTGGTCCGCCGTATAGTTCCTCCGGCGGCGCAACGATCCATCGGGATTGCACCGATTAGCCTAATCGCGGATGACTTCGTGACAAGATGCAGCGAATCGCATGTGTCTGACTCGCAATCATGCTGCGCTCGACAAATGGCGATTTTCAATGCAAAGGGCACACATGATCAAAGCAATATCGATCTTGGCTATCGGCGTCGTGGCGCGATTAGCGCTTGCTGCGCAAATGGCGAAATAGGCAGCGCAACCGCGCAATCTGCCGGCGCTCAGAGAAATTAGGAACTGTTGTCTGGAACCTGGCAATTGACTCGCGCCGTAGTGAACGGAAAGTCTGTGCCCGCAACTGTGCTGCGAAATACGGTCCTCATCACCGATCACAACCGCTCAACTGACGCGCGGCATTACGAGATCATCGACGCAACCCACAAACGCGCCTACTGGGGGGCCGCCTGGTGGTCCGCGGCCGACAGAGTTCAAGTCGCCTCCGGGAAGCGGGCGAATTCTTCAGTACTGCAAGAAAATCGGGCCTGTGCCTTCGCGTTAATCTTTGAGACGCCTCCAGATTCACGCTAGGTATATGCCACTTCTCGTCAGTAAGATCGGAGTTTTCAAATGAGACTTGTCCGCTGGGTCGCACTCATCTGCATTGTTCTTCTGCTCCTCTATGGCGCCTCACCGTACTTTTCATTCTGGCGCTTCACGGTCGCGCTTCGATCCGGCGATAGCGCAGCGATCAATTCGCGTGTCGATTTTCCTGCTATTCGAGCATCGCTGAAGAAACAACTTGCCGCGCGGTTCACTCACGCGACGACTAGTCACAAGCGATGGAGCAAACTCGGGCCGACGCTGATCGATGCGATCATTGACGCTTATGCCACCCCGGATGGTATTGCGGCGCTTCTTTCTAATCCAGCCGCACTAAGGAACCTTCAGACTCCACAGCAGTTCCGATTCACTACGGGAAAATCTGTAAACTGGTTAAAAGTAAAATACGCATTCTTTACAGGCCCGCGTACCTTTGTGGTCGATCGGGAAGGAATCAAACTCCGATTCCGTTTTATAGGTTTAGGCTGGCGGCTCAACGATCTCGACCTTGGTTTCGGCGAGGCGAAACGTTGACTGGTGCGGCAGGCACAAGGGCAGATTGATTTTGCTACACGAGATCGAACGCGAGATCGCGCTTCGGAAGTAGACCGTGCTTTGCACAGAGGTACGCGAACGTTCGCAGACCTTCCTTTTCTTTTTCTCCAAGGCTGAATTGAAGATGTTTGCGGTAATAGCGGGAACAGAATTGGTGATCGGATTCTTTTTCGGCCGCAATTAACTCGTCGAGATTGGTCAGGTTTTCATCGCGCAAGACACGCAGGCGCTCCGCGATTTGTTTTGGATCAATAACTTCAGGGCGAACAAGCCAAAGCGCGTAAACGAACGGAAGATCAACAAGTTTCCGCCATTGTTCGCCGAGATCCCAGAAATCAAATTCACCGGCGTGTTTCTGACGGAAACGAATGGCTTGATCGCCAATGAGAAGCCACGCTGTCGTGTCCGGCAGGCTGCCGGACACGACAGGCTGGCAGCCTGTGCTCCCCAGAACACCTCGGATTAAACGCCAATTGAATCCCAGCTCGGCGAGTAGGCAACGCAGAAGATTGACTGCAGTTTTCGATGCAGGATCAAGTTCGATCTCTTCGATCTTAGAAATGTCGCCGCGATGCGCGACAACCACGCTGTAAACCGATCCGACCGACGAAATGGAAACGTCGTCAACGATTCGATAAATCGGGTTGCGCAAGAATTCGAAACTGGAAACAAGCGCGACATCGAACTCACCGTTCGCCAGTCGTTTGCCGAGCGTCGACGGATGATCGAATTCCACAGGGCCTAGCCACCCTCGAATAAGCGGACGGGCATTAAGATATTTGACGCAGCCGATGCGGAGCATTCGTTCCCCGGCGCGCCCGGCGGTCGCGCCTTATCATTTACGCGCAGGCAAGTTCCGGTCGCGTCGAGGATGTGCGTTTCTCAGACGTCGAGTCCGGAGATATGTGGCGATAATAACTGTCGCGTTGCACCGGTTCGCGGCCCGCTTCGCGGATGGCATGTTCGAGCGCAGCTACGGTCTGTTGTTGCGGAGTAGTTGCCCCTGCCATATGGAAAATCTTTTCCTCCAAAATTGTGCCGTGCAGATCATCCACGCCGTAGCTGAGCGAGACCTGCGCGAGCGGCAATCCCAGGCTGACCCAGTACGCAGTCAAATGGTCGATGTTATCGAGGTAAATGCGACTCACGGCAAGATTTCGAAGCTGCTCGAACGCCGAGGCGCGTTTTATGTGGGAAAGCACGGTCGTCTGCGGCTCAAACGCGAACGGAATAAAACCTGTAAAACCGCCGGTCTCATCCTGCAATTTGCGAAGCTGGCGCAAATGATCAACGCGTTGAGTGAATGTCTCGACATGGCCGTAGAGCATGGTGCACGTGCTGCGGCCACCCATTTGGTGCCAGGTGCGATGCACATCGAGCCATTCGGCGGCAGTCTCTTTGCCGCGGCAGATTTGGTCGCGCACAATGGGGTCGAAAATCTCCGCGCCGCCGCCAGTGATGGAGCCGAGACCGGCTTCGCGCAATGTTTCCAGCGTTTCGCGGATCGACATGCGAAAGATCCGCTGCGCAAAATGCCGTACTTCGATAGCGGTAAAGGCTTTGATATGGAGATCCGAGTTGAGGCCGCGAAGACGCCGTAAAAGCTCGAGGTACCACTCCATCTTCAAACTGGGATGCAGCCCGCCAACCATGTGCACTTCGGTGATCCCAAGGGACAAAGCCTCCCGGACCGCACCGATAATTTCGTCGATCGCGTATTCGAAGGCGTGTGCGTCACGTTTCTTCGCTGCGAAGGCGCAGAACTGGCATGAAAGGACGCAGATATTGGAGTAATTGATGTAACGATTGTGGATGTAGGTCGCGTAGTTGCCGTTTTTTCGCTCGCGCAAAACGTTGGCGATCCTGCCCAAGGTGTTCAGATCGTTTGAGCGATAAAGCGCGAGCGCATCGGCCTCTGAGATTCGCTGCCCGGACTCAACTTTTTCGGCGATCGGCCTGAGTTCTTTTGAAATAAGCAAATAATTCATCGGGCAGCCAAGGCAATGCGTTGGCCATCAAGAATGCACACGGCGCTTCCAGCTTGCAACAAAAACCATGGCAACGTCTATGGCAATGATTCGTCACATTTTTCGCAAGCTTCGCCTGATGCTACCGTCTAATTGAGCGATGGCTGCCGGCGATCCAGGAAATCAAGGGAGATCGGAGGAAGACGCTGAGGACGTGCGACTGATGCGGCTGGTAAGCCAGGGCGACACGAGCGCGTTTGAGGAACTGGTCGAAAGGCATCAAGCCTTGGTGGCGGGCACGGTGGCCCGAATGTTGGGCAGCAACTCCGACGTGGAAGACATCGCGCAGCAGGTTTTTATCCGCGTGTGGAAAAGCGCCAGCCGATACGTCCCGCGCGCCAAATTCACTACCTGGTTGCTAAAAATTACCCGCAATCTCGTGTTCAACGAATTGCGCCGGACCAAGCGCAGGGCTCAGGTTCCGCTGGAATCGGAGGCGAGCGCGGATGAACCAGCCCTGAAGGACGAGAGCAACCCGGCCCCCGACGCATCACTCCTGGAAGTCGAGCTGCGGAAAGCAATTGAGGAGGCGATTATGCACCTTCCCGAGACTCAACGAATGGCCATGGTGTTGCGGCGATATGAGCAACTTAGCTACGAGCAAATCGCTGAGGTCCTCGATCTTTCGGTGCCCGCTGTAAAAAGCGTGCTCTTTCGTGCACGAACAGAACTGCGCTCGCGACTGAGCCGATATCTCGGTTAGCAAGAAGCGTTGCGTTCAGCGCTCGATCACCCGGCCGCGAACACGCCGGATTTGACTGTGGTGCGTTAGCACATGAACGCGTCCATCGCTTCCTCGAAAAAAAGCGCTGAGCAACCAACTGATGAAGGAAATTATGATTGCGCCGAAGAAAGCGGGCCAGAAGCCTGGCACTTCAAAACAGGGCACGATCTGGCCGACAAATTTCAACATCAGCGCATTGATGATCAAAATGAAGAGACCGAGCGTCACAAGAATCAATGGTAGGCTCAACAACAACAGCACGGGACGAACAAAAGCGTTCACAATACCGAGCAGAAGCGAAGCGCCCAGCAGGCAACCGAGGCGATCGCCGTAGTTAATGCCCACAATTGGTGCCGCCACAAACACGGCAACAGTCGTCACGAGCCAACGAAAAACGAAATGCCTCATACAGGAGATTTATAATTTAGCACTCGTCTAACCGGCGGCGAGAAAGCACTTGCCAACCGGACGATGCGCGTTAAACGAATTGAAATCATTAACACCAATCAATCTGTGCCCAAAAAGAGCAAAATTGTCCAAAGCAAAAATCAAGGGCCACTAGAAGCCAGCGGATTGCCTACTGAAGCAAAGCGCGGTAAAGCGCCTCGTCCCCGTCGCGCACCAACAGGCTCGAAGAAACCAGGAGCGCATGATAAGAGAATTGCAACGGCGCAGAGAGCAACGGTTCCAATGCCGCCAGAGGCCGGCGGAACAGCGGAGCCTACGGACGAGCAAATTCGGTTGCGCGCCTACTTCATTTCCGAGCGACGCCGCAGGTTCGCGCTGCCAGGCGACGCTGAATCGGATTGGCTCGAAGCGAGACGCCAGCTACTCTCCGAAACAGGCCCGCGCTGAATCCGTTGTCACGCAGACCGATTTGCTCGGAATCATTCTTAACCACGGATTTCCCGGATGATTACGGATAATTAGCGATCTGTAGGCGCCGATTTCTCTATCTGTGTTAATCTGTGTAATCCGCGGTTCTTAAATAAATGGAAAGCGCAATTGTCGATTTAAGAGAAGCTCTGCGAGAACGCCTCGCGATTATTCATAACGAAGACAGCCGTCGCGATGAAGTGAAACACATCGCCCGATTGCGCGCGGTTTCTGAGAAGATCGACAGCTTGCAAGCAGCGCTTCCGCAGCCGATTGATCCGCGACTGAAGCATTACCTCGAGCGTAAAAGTTACGACAAAGCCTTAGAGTATCTTGAGGCCAACTGTAGCGGCGCTCTATGACCGCCGATCATAATTCGGGGCGCTCATAGAGCGCCGCTACAGATTACCGCGAATACAGCTCGACGATGAGCTGTTCGTTTACGATCGGCTGCATCTCTTCTCGCGACGGAATGTGCGCGACTTTGCCGCTGAGCGCGTCGCGATCGACTGTGAGCCAGTCGGGCACGGGAACGATTTGCGTCAGATCAAGGTTACGCAACACCAGCTGGCGCGATTTAGGTTTATCTTTGATCGTGATTTCGTCGCCTGCCTTCACATTGTAGGAAGCGACATTCACGCTGCGCCCGTTCACGAGCACGTGGCCATGCGACACGAGCTGGCGAGCCGCGCTGCGCGTGTTGGCCAAGCCAAGTCGGTAAACGACATTATCGATACGCGTCTCCAATAGTTGAAGAAGTGTTTCACCTGTCACACCGCGCTTCTGCAGCGCCTTCTCGAAAATCCTCCGAAATTGCCGCTCGAGAAGCCCATATTGATAACGCAGCTTTTGTTTTTCGCCGAGCGCAATCGCGTACTCCGATTGTTTGCGCCGGGAACCTCTCGGGCCATGCATGCCTGGAGGATAATTTTTCCGCTCCAATGCCTTGGAGAAACCGAAAATCGGCACCCCATAGCGCCGGCTCACTCTCGTTTTTGGTCCTGTGTATCTACCCATTGCGGAACGTTGAGAGTTGTTAGTTGAGAGTTGAGAGCATTAGACGCGGCGTTGTTTTGGCGGGCGACAGCCGTTATGTGGCATGGGAGTAACATCGCGAATAACCGTGAGATCGAGCCCGATTGCCTGCAAAGCTCGTACCGCCGATTCGCGTCCTGCCCCGGGCCCTTTTACCAAAACTTCCACTTCTTTCAGCCCGTGGCCCATCGCTTGTCGCGAAGCATCTTGCGCGACCATCTGCGCTGCGTAGGCGGTGCTTTTGCGCGAGCCTTTAAAGCCGACTTTGCCGGCGCTCGACCAACCAATCACGCTGCCTTTCATGTCGGTGATCGTCACGATTGTGTTGTTAAACGTCGAAAGAACGTGGGCAATGCCCGAATGAATATTCTTGCTGCCTTTAGCCTTGACGACCTTTGGCTTGTCAATCTCGTCCGACGACAGTGAAAGGCTTTCCCGTGCCGCTTGAACCGGCGCTGGCTCTTCTTTTTTTCTCTTGGCAAGCTTCGTGGCTGGCTTAACTACCGGCTCCGTCTCTGGAGCTGCCAATTTAGAACCTGCGCTTGTCGAAACGTCGCCATGTGCGCCCTCTTCACCGGTTGTTCCCACAGTCTCGCGTTCCGGCGAATCGGTCCGAGCTGCCATCGATTTCGGCTTCTTCGTTTCCGATTCTTCCGGATTTGCGTTGGTCGGGTCCTTTGATTCAGCCATTTTAGGTAGTCATTAAACTTTGCCCGCTTTGGCTTCCGGGTTTCGGATCACGCCGACAGTTTTGCGCGGGCCTTTGCGTGTCCGGGCATTTGTCGATGTACGCTGCCCCCGCACGGGCAAGCCTTTTCGGTGGCGGATGCCGCGATAACAATTGATCGCCTGCAAGCGTTTCAAATTGGTTTGCACGTCGCGGCGCAAATCGCCTTCAATCTTGATCTTATTGTTTGTGATTGCGTGAATGATTTCGTTCAGCTGTTGCGGGCTAAGATTCTTCGCGCGCAAATTAGGGTCGATGTTCGTTTGCTCGAGAATGCGCTTGGCCGTACTCAAGCCGATCCCGTAGATATAGGTTAGGGACGCCTCAATACGTTTATCCGCTGGAATTTCAACTCCGAGTAGTCTTGGCATGATATTCGTTAAAAAGTTACAAGGTTACAAAGTTAAATGTTAACCCGTTAAATGGATTTCATCCCTGGCGCTGTTTATGGCGCGGGTTTTTGCAGATCACGCGCACGACGTTCTTGCGCTTCACGATCTTGCAACTCGCACAAAGTCTTTTTACTGATGGTCGTACTTTCATAATCCGCGAAATAGGAAACGCGGAGGGGCCTCCGCGTTGTCATTTTTGGCGATAGGTAATTCGCCCTTTCGACAAATCGTAGGGTGAAATCTCTAGCATAACTTTGTCGCCTGGCAAGATCCGAATGAAGTGCAACCGCATTTTCCCGGAAATATGCGCGAGAACACGATGGCCATTGGCCAGCTCAACGCGAAACATTGTATTGGGCAGCAACTCGACGACCGTGCCTTCTACTTCAATTGCGTCTTTGCGCGCCATGTCAGGATTTCCGGCTCACCCTTTGTGACCAGGACAGTGTGCTCGAAATGGGCCGATGGCAGTCCATCCGCTGTGCGCACAGTCCACCCGTCCTCGAGCAATCTCACATCGGATACTCCGATATTAATCATCGGTTCAATTGCCAGCGTCATCCCAGCTTTCAACTTTGGGCCGCTGCCGCGTTTGCCGTAATTGGGAATCTGTGGCTCTTCGTGCATTTTTCGCCCCACCCCGTGGCCAACAAATTCGCGTACGACTGAAAAGCCAAAGCGCCGTGCTTCGTCTTCAATTTCTGCGCAGATGTCGCCGACACGCCGGCCTTCATAAGCAACACCGATTGCGCGGGCGAGCGCATTTTCCGTCACCCGCAGCAACTGGTCCGTCCGTTCATCAACGATTCCAACCGGCACAGTCGTCGCGTTATCGCCTACCCAACCATCCCGAATCACGCCGATATCGAGCTTTACGATATCGCCATATTGGATCCGCCGCTGGCTGCCGATGCCGTGCACCACTTCATCGTTAAGCGAGATACAAATGTTGCCGGGAAAAACACGGTGCCCGAGCCGATAACCGAGAAACGCGCTTTTGACGTGCGCTTCGCTCATGAAGTCCGCAGCCGCTTCATCGACTTCCTTGGTCGTAATTCCGGGGCGAACCAGCTCCCTGATCCGGTCGAGAATATCGCTGGCGGACCGGCATGATTGCCGCATTTTCTCAATTTCTTTCGGGCTCTTGATCGGGATCATGCCGAGGCTTTGCCTTCGATTAGGCGCGAGATATCGCTGAAGACCGTCTCGCGATCGCGGTTGCCGTCAATTCGATGCAAGATCGACATCTTGCCGTAAAAGGAAGCCAGCGGCTGGGTCTTCGTTTCGAATTCAGAAAGTCGCTTTTGCAACACGGCCATGTCATCATCATTCCGTCGCACAAGCGGTCCATCGCAATAAGGACAAACTGGTCGCTCCGCGAATTTCGCGCTTTTAACGCTGGTGGTAAACCCGCAGGCGCCGCATTGCAGACGGCCCGCGATACGGTCGCGCACAGTCTGTTCCGACACTTCGAGCCAAATCGCCAGGTCGAGAGCTGTGCGCAGCCGCGCCAAGATCGACATCAAACTTTCTGCCTGTGGGAGGGTTCGGGGAAAACCGTCAAAGACGAATCCATGGCCGCCGTGCAAGCGCAGCCAGTCTTCGATCAGTTCAATAATGATTTTATCGGAAACGAGGTCGCCGCGCTGCAACACTTCCGCCGTCTCTTGCCCCAGAGGTGTGCCGAGATCTTTTTCGCGGCGCAAAATCGCGCCCGGTGAAGTGACGGGAATACCGAATTGGCGCGTAATCATTTCCGCTTGGGTTCCTTTGCCGGAACCGGGCGCGCCGAGAAGAACGAGTCGTCTTTTCACCTATCGGCCGTAAAGGAAAATGGCAACCCCGGCAATAGCGAGCACGGCGATGCCGACATAAAGCCACATAAGCGTGCCGCCCGCCGCCGCTTCCCCGCGGCTGTAGGACGCGCGATCAAATGATCGACCGCGAATGCGGCCCTTACGCAAAAAGCCGTCGTAATGCCGTTGAATTAGATGTGTCTCCACCTGGCGCATGGTATCGAGCATGACCCCGACAATGATCAACAGGCTCGTGCCGCCGAAAAATTGCGCTGTGATCATTGGTACGTTCAGTCCCTGGCTGAGAAGACTTGGCAGCACCGCTATCAGCGTCAGAAAGATCGCGCCGGAAAACGTGAGTCGCGTCATGGTGAAATCGAGAAAATCCGCAGTCGGTTTCCCGGGCCTTACGCCGGGAATGTAACCACCGTATTTCTTCAGGTCGTCCGCGATTTGCGACGGTTGAAACTGCGTGGCAACCCAAAAATAACTGAAGAAGAAAATCATTGCCCCGAGAGCGACATAATGGGGCCAACCGGTGGAGAGCGCGCTTGCGATCTTCGCGGCTGTGGGGCTGTTTCTAAATCCGTACTGGACAATCGTCGCCGGGAAGAGAAGCAGCGCCCAGGCAAAGATGATTGGCATCACGCCGGCGTAATTTACTTTCAAAGGCATGTACTGCGTTTGTCCACCGTACATTTTGCGACCGACCACGCGCTTGGCATACTGCACGGTGATCTTCCGCACGCCTTGTGTGATCGCGATCACCGCCGCGATAACTATGATCAGGAGCAACACCAGCAATACCAGGACCATTGGATTCACCTGGCTCGACCCGGTCTGCGCCGAGGGCACAAAGGTCTTCCACGCTTGTGCCAATGCAGCGGGCAGACGCGCGACAATGCCAATGGTGATGATAAGCGAGATTCCGTTGCCAATGCCGCGCTCGGTGATTTGATCGCCCAGCCACATCAATAAAAGTGTGCCGGTCGTCAGGGAAATCACCGTTACGATGCGAAACGTCCAGCCAAGGTCTTCCACCAGCGGAATTCCGAGGTTCCTGATCGTGTCAGTGATTCCCGGCAGCATCGTATGATACGATTCGGGGTGCTGAAATGACACTGCCAGCAAATAACCTTGGAAAATGCACAGCACGACCGTCGCGTAACGCGTCAACTGCATGATCTTTTGCCGCCCACCATCTTCACGCGCCATCCGGCCAAGCCGCGGAATTACCGCCGTAAGCAACTGCATCATGATCGATGCGCTGATGTAAGGCATAATGCCCAGGGAAAAAACTGCGCAGTTTTCCAGCGCCCCCCCGCTGAACAGATTGAAGAGCGCCGCGAGACCGCCTCCAGTTTTATCAGATGCAGTGCGGAACCATTCCTGTAATACCGCCTGGTTGACTCCGGGAGTCGTGATCGCTGCCCCTAAACGCACAATCACAATCACTGCCAGCGTAAACAAAATCCGCCGGCGCAATTCCGGTATCTTAACCGTGTTTAGAAACGCCGAGACCATCCGCTAAATTTGGAACATCGCGCGCCGGGAAGCTACCTCTCCCGCGACGTTTTCTTTATTGGTGCTCGCGCCCTTGTTTTCGGTTTGCTCGTCGATCTTTTCTTCATGGCCGCCGCGGGCGCTGCTTCCGCCGCCGGAGCTTCCTGCGACGTAAGATCGACGATTTCATGCGAGGCGGTTGGCTTTGCCGCTCGCCCATCGCGTAAGGTGATGGTTCCGCCGGCCTTCTCGATTTTTTCCTGGGCTGCCGCGCTAACCTTATCGGCTTCAACCGTCAGACCGTGCTTCAATTCACCATCGCCAAGGATTTTGATTCCAACGAAATGACCACGCACTAGGTTCGCTCGCCGCAGCAATTGCTCGTTCACGACTGTTCCGGCCTTGAATGCACTGAGGTCACCAAGATTCACAATCGCATAGTGCTTGTGAAAAGCGGCATTGTTAAATCCACGCTTCGGCAATCGTCGAATCAGCGGCATTTGCCCGCCCTCGAACCCAAGCCGAATGCTGCCGCCGGATCGCGCTTTTTGTCCTTTATGGCCTTTCCCGCTGGTCTTTCCGTGCCCTGAGCTTTCACCACAGCCGAGCCGCTTGACCCGATGCCGTGACCCTGGACGCGGCCGTAAATTATGAAGACGCATCATGCTGTTCGCCCTTTCCGTCGCTGGACCGAATGCCACGCACTTTGAAAATTTCGTCGCGCCGGCGAAGCGATCGCAACGCGGCTATCGTCGCTTTCACAACGTTTGCGTGATTGCTTGAGCCAAGCGACTTCGCAAGCACATCGCGAATACCAGCTGCTTCAACCACCGCGCGGACTCCCCCACCGGCAATCACGCCAGTGCCGGGCGAAGCGGGCCGTAACAAAACGCGCCCACCTCCGTACTCGCCGATTGTCTCATGCGGGATTGTATTTTCGCGTAATGAGACTTTTTCCATCGACTTGCGCGCCGCCTCAGAGGCCTTTCGAATCGCTTCCGAGACTTCGTTCGCCTTGCCAAATCCGCAGCCGACTTTTCCATCGTGATCTCCGGCCACGATCAATGCGCTGAAGCTAAAGCGCCGGCCGCCCTTGACCACCTTCGCGCAGCGATTGATGAAAACGACTTTCTCGGTCGTATCCCCCCTTGCCGCGGGACTCCTGTCTGCGGTGCGATCCGGTCGCCTGCCTGAAGTCGTTTGTGCCATGAATTAAAATTTTAAACCGCTTGCGCGCGCTGCATCCGCCAAAGCTTTAACCTTTCCGTGATAAAGAAACCCGCCGCGATCAAAAACCACTCGATCGAGTTCCTTTTCGAGCAGACGTTCCGCAATCGTTTTGCCGATCTGTTCCGCTGCGGCGCGGTTGGCGGCGGATTTATTAGTCCCCACCAGCGAACGCTCAGCCGTCGATGCAGCGATCAGCGTGCGACCAGCACCATCGTCGATAACTTGCGCGTAAATGTGTTTCCCGGAGAAATGAACCGCTAGCCGCGGCCGTTCCGCCGTGCCAGCAACTTTCTTCCGGATCCGTCGGTGAACGCGCTGCCGGGCCGCTTTACGAGTCGTCGCCATATTTACTGAACGGTTTTGCCCACCTTGCGACGAATTTGCTCGCCTGCGTACCGGACGCCTTTGCCCTTGTACGGTTCCGGCCGGTAAAAACGGCGGATGTCCGCCGCCACTTGGCCAACTAATTTTTTGTCGACGCCCTGGATCGCAATCTTTGTGTTATCCGCGACTGTAATTTTAATGTCTTTCGGAATCGAAAATGGAATCGGATGTGAGAAACCGAGACTCAAATTAAGCGTCGATCCCTGCACTGCAGCCTTGAAACCGACTCCTTCGATCTCGAGTTCCTTGCTGAAACCCTCGCTCACGCCTTGCACCATGTTGTGAACGAGGCTCCGTGAAAGTCCGTGCAACGCTTTCACGCTGCGCGTCTCCGCCTCGCGCACGAGCGAAACGCGATTGTCCTTGACGCTTGCCTTGATGTCGCACGGCAGCTTCCAGCTCAACTTTCCCTTAGGGCCTTCCACTGAAACCTCCCCGTTATTGTCGATGCTGACTCTGACTTTGTCGGGAATCTCAACCGCTTTATTTCCGATTCGTGACATAAAATTTACCAAACGTAGGCAAGTAGTTCGCCGCCGACCTTGTGCTTCCTTGCTTCGCGCCCCGATAAAATGCCGCGCGAGGTGGAAAGAATCGCCAAACCCATTCCACCGAGCACTCGAGGGATTTCGTGCGCACCGACGTACCGGCGCAATCCCGGCCGGCTCACGCGTCGCAGCCCTGCAATCGCGCTCGAGCGGCTCACTATTTTGTTTATGATCTTAATGCGCGGATGCGCAGCGCTCGTGTCGATCGAATAATCGGAGATGTAGCCTTCGTCCTTTAAGATGCGGGAAATCTCCGCCTTGATCTTCGAGTACGGAACGAAAACCTCCGGCTTTTGCGCACGCGTGCCGTTGCGGACGCGCGCCAGAAAATCAGCAATAGGATCAGTAACAGTACTCATGAAAATCAGGCGGGTTGCGCGGCGGGCTTCCTCGCCCGGTCGCTGAACGGCATTCCCATTTCGCTTAAGAGCGACTTGGCTTCCTCGTCCGTCCGTGCCGTGGTGACAATTGTAACATCAAATCCAATGTTGCGCTTGATTTTATCGAGCTCGACTTCGGGAAAGATCGACTGATCCGAAATTCCCAGCGTGTAGTTGCCATGCTTATCAAAACAGCGCGGCGACACGCCGCGAAAATCACGAATGCGGGGGAGCGCTGCTTTGATGAAGCGCTCGAGAAACTCGTACATGCGTTCGCCACGCAAGGTCACCTTCGCGCCAATTGCCTGCGACTTTCGCAACTTGAAGTTGGAAATGCTTCTCTTCGCCAAAGTTTCCACCGGGCGCTGTCCCGTGATCAAGGCAAGTTCCGCCTTTGCCTCCTCCAGCGCCTGCTTCACGTCCGATTGCGAGCCAACTGAAGTGTTAATCACGACTTTGTCGACCTTCGGAATCTGGTGGACGTTTTTGTAGCCATGGAGCTCTTTCAGCGCCGGCATCACGCGTTCTTTGTAATGTCGATAAAATTCGTTTTCCATTTTTCAACAGGCTGTCATCTAACTTTTCCTTTTGTCTTTTTTCGCCTTCGATTCCGCGGCTTTCACAGGCTTTCCGTCGCGCTCGATTAATTTCACATTAGAAATATGAATCGGGCCCTCCCGCTCCGCGATTTTGCCACTCGGATTGTCCTGCGATTTCCGGAGGTGCTTCTTGATAATGCGTACGCCTTCGACCAAAACACGCTGCTTTTGTGGAAATACCGCCAGAATTTTTCCTGAAGAGCCCCGGAAATTCCCCGAGATGACCTCGACATGGTCCCCTTTTCTCACGTGACACTTAAGCCGGTTCATAAAACCTCCGGAGCCAGCGAGACAATTTTCATGAAATTGCGCTCGCGCAATTCGCGGGCCACCGGCCCAAAAATGCGCGTGCCGCGCGGATTCAAATCTTTGTCGATAATCACAATCGCATTGTTGTCGAAGCGCAGCAGAGAACCATCATCGCGCCGAATCGGTTGTTTCGTGCGAACGAGAACCGCACGCACGACTTCGCCCTTCTTTACTGTCCCAGTCGCACTTGCTTCCTTCACATTCGCTGTGATCACATCGCCGATTCCGGCGTAACGCGTGGACTTGCCGATCACGCCGATCATGGTCGCCATGCGCGCACCACTGTTGTCTGCCACATCAAGTCTGGATCGAAGTTGCACCATAAGATCGACAATTTACTCGCAAGTCATTTCGAAGTTATTTTTGGATAACCTTTACCAAGCGCCAGCGCTTCAGCTTACTCAGCGGCCGCGTCTCCATGATCCGAACCGTATCGCCGGTTTTTGCTGCGTTCTGCTCGTCGTGCGCATAAAATTTTTGCATCTGTTTGACAATCTTGCCGAACTTGGGATGCGGCACCCGCGTGACGGTCCGCACGACAATCGTTTTGTTCATGCTGCTAGAAGTCACCTCGCCAGTCCGCGTCTTGCGCGCACCGCGGGCGACGGGCACAGGCTGCGGCGGCACTTGAGGAGGCGATTGTTGTTGCTCGGTCATAAATTTACTGTTTTTCGGTCTGTCTCGCGCGCTGCGAGAGCACTGTCTCAATCCGAGCAACGTCGCGCCGCAGCAAACGCAACCTGCTTGGCTGCTCGAGCTGGCCACTCTGCTGTTGCAAACGCAGATGCAGGCTCTCTTGGCGCAAGTCGCGTCTCTTCGTTAGCAACTCGTCCGTACTCATTTCAACAATTTCTTTCATTTTCATGGCTCGTTAGGCGGCGGCCACATGGTGCCGGCTCAGGAACTTCGTGCGCACGGGCAATTTATCCGCAGCCAGTCGCAGAGATTCGCGCGCGACCGATTCAGGCACTCCGTCTAGCTCAAACAAAATGTTGCCCGGTCGCACGGTGGCGACCCAGAACTCGGGCTGGCCTTTGCCTTTGCCCATGCGCGTTTCCGGCGGGCGTGCCGTGACTGATTTATCGGGGAAAATGCGGATCCACAATTTGCCTTTGCGCTTCATATTCCGCGTCAGGGCCACACGTGCCGCTTCCAGCTGCGTGTTGGTGATCCAGGCCCGCTCTAGCGTCTGCAAACCAAACTCGCCAAAGTCAATTCTTAGGTTGCGCGAAGCCGTTCCCTTGCGACTTCCTCGCTGGGACTTTCGATACTTCACGCGTTTTGGCATCAATGGCATAACGACTCCTCCTTAAACTTCCTCAGGAACTGGCAGCGGTGGTGGTGGTGGCGTAGCGGGCTGAGCTGCCGGTTCTTCCTTCTTACAAATCCAACATTTCACGCCAATCTTGCCGTAAACTGTGTTGGCTTCGGCAAATCCATAATCGACTGCCGTTCGCAGCGTGTGCAGAGGAACTTTGCCTTCCCGGTACCATTCCGACCGCGAGATCTCCGCGCCGTTGAGACGCCCCGAACAACGCAGACGAATACCATCCGCATCAAAATCCATTGCAGTCTGCACCGCTTTCTTCATCGCGCGACGATAAGCGATGCGCCGCTCAATTTGCAGCGCGACGTTCTCTGCGACCAGTTGCGCATCCAGCTCCGGAGTCTTGATCTCCTGGATGTCGATCTTGACTTGCTTGCCTTGCGCCATTTTCGAGATCTCCTCCGTCATCTTTTCGATCTCAGCGCCTTTGCGCCCAATCACAATCCCGGGACGCGCGGTGAAAATTGTCACTCGAATACTGTTCCACGCCCGCTCAATCACAATTTTCGAGACGGCAGCGAACTGCAGTTTTTTCTTCACATACTTGCGAATCGCCAGATCGCTGTGCAAGAATGCCGGAAGTTCCTGCGGCGAGGCGTACCAACGCGAACGCCAGTCGCGATTGACGCCGAGGCGAAACCCAATTGGATTAACTTTTTGTCCCATAAATTACCTTTTCGCTTTCTTTCCGGCCTTCTTTACCTTGCGCCTCTTTTCCGCCGCTGAGGTTGTCGGTGCTTCGGCCGTCTCACCGGCTGTTGCTTGCTTCTTTAATTCTTTCTTTCCCTGTTCTCGTTTCGCTTTTTGCGTCTCGCGCGTCTCAATTGGAATTTCGTCCGATAGCACAATGCGGATGTGGCTCGTGCGCTTCAAAATTCGGCTGGTGCTTCCCCGCGCGCGCGCCATGATCCGCTTGAGCGTCGGGCCTTCGCCGACAATCGCCTCCTTCACGACCAATCCATCCGGTTTCAAGTTCGCGTTGTTCTCCGCATTGGCGATTGCGCTCTTGAGCGTTTTGCCGATCAGAAATGCGGCTTTTTTTGGAGTGAACGCGAGAAGATCGAGTGCGGCCGAAACCGGCAGACCCTGGATCTCACGCGTGACTTCGCGCACCTTGAACGGCGAAATCCGCGCATATTTATATATTGATCTCACTTCCATGTTACTTCGTCATGACGTCAAAAGGGTCAAAAGGTTACAACGTTACAACGGCAACGTCCTCCCGTCTTAGCGATGCAACCCTTATTACTCTTTTAACCTTCTTAACTTCTATTATTTCAAGCTCACATTCGACTGCGCATCCACCTGGAGGCGATCCCCTATTCTTATCTTTTCCTTCTCCGAATCCATTTCTTGAATCACGGCGCCGCAAATTTTCTGCCGCACGTCGACCACTCGCAGCGTCGCGATCTTCCGATCGTTGCGCATTACGCGCATCGGCATGCCGATTTTTACACCCTGTTTTTCGCCAAGGTTGCCGACCACGAACGACCACTCGTCCTTCACACTAATGACGCTCCCATCCAGCAAACTCGGTTCCGCCGAATCCGGCGCGCTGGCCGATCTTGTCACGAGATTATTCATGCTGCGCAATTGCGTTTCTACCTCCATGCGCGCTTGCGCGTCACCACCCTGCGACGTTTTCAGATAACGCAACATCGCCTCGTTCAGCCGCAACATCTGATCGCGATACTCATCGCGTTCCTTCTGTGCGAGTTGAAGATCGCTCACAGCCGCCAGCAAGCGTTGCTCCAGCTTCGCGCGATCTTTACTCGCTGAAGCCAGACCCAGCGCTTCCATCCGCAATTCCAAATCGGAATACTTGCGGCGAAACAATTCCGCTTCCGCGTTGGATTCCGCCAAGCTGCTCGTCAAGGCCTTGAGCGATTCCTGCTCAACGGACAACTGCCTGCGCAGCTCTTCGTTTTGTACGAGCAACGCCCCCGCCGTCACTGCGTGTTCCGCGTTTTCAACTTTGGATTCTGACAAAGAACTATCTCCCTCTGCCGCCAGCCTTCCGACCGGCAACAGGCCAACAAACATGATCATCGATCCCCGACTCATTGCCCATTTGGGCAATCGAAAATCGAAAGTCGAAAATCGAAAATTCACATTACTTCGCCACCTTCGCCGTGTGCGAACCATGTTTCTTGAACACGCGCGTCGGTGAAAATTCACCGAGCTTATGACCGACCATGTTCTCAGTGATGAAAACGGAGTTAAAGGTCTTTCCGTTGTGCACCAAAAACGTGTGGCCGACAAAATCCGGTGTCACCATCGAACGCCGCGACCAGGTTTTGATCGGTTTCTTTGCGCCCGCACTATTCATCTTGTCGATCTTCTCCAAAAGATGCGATTCGACGAAGGGTCCTTTCTTCAACGATCTAGCCATAAATTGCAAATGACAACTTGTAGCGCGCCTCTGTGCGGCGCGTGCGCGATGCATCCCTACAGGACGGATTCCCCGTGCCAAACAGGGCCGCAACTACAGAACATCACGCTTTCTTCTTCGACCTTCTCCTTTCTAAAATGAAACGATCGCTCGGTTTGTGTTTGCTCCGCGTTTTAAATCCTTTTGCCAATTGCCCCCATGGGCTGACTGGATGATGCCGGCCGCCGCCGCCTTTTGATTTCCCCTGACCGCCGCCCATCGGATGATCGATCGGGTTCATCGCCATCCCGCGCACATGCGGGCGCCGTCCCTGCCAGCGCGTCCGCCCCGCTTTGCCACTCGACACATTTATGTGATCGACGTTTCCCACCTGGCCGATCGTCGCGAAACAATTTTCGTGAATCCGTCGGATCTCGCCGGAGGGCATTTTCACCAGCGCGTAACCGCCTTCGAGGTTATTTAACGTTGCCTGCTGCCCGGCACTCCGCGCAACCTGACCGCCGCGGCCCGGACTCAGTTCAATATTGTGAATGTTGGTGCCGAGCGGAATCGCGCAAAGCGGCAGCGCGTTTCCCAAATCCGGCGCGACATCGTTCCCGGCGGCGACCGTCGATCCGACTCGAAGTCCACTCGGCGCAAGAATGTAATTCAGCTCGCCATCCGCATATTTAATGAGAGCAATGCGCGCGGAACGGTTCGGATCGTACTCGATCGCGATCACTTCGGCGGCAACACCGCGTTTGCGCCGCTTGAAATCGACCTTGCGATATTTCTGTTTGTGACCACCGCCAATGTGCCGCGATGTCAGCCGTCCGTAATTATTACGGCCGCCGGTTTTTTTCTTCGGCTCAACGAGGCTTTTGGCCGGCCGCCACTTGGTGATTTCATCGAAGCCCGGCAGCGACTTAAAGCGCAGCGTCGGCGTAAGCGGGCGATAATTTTTTAGTGCCATGATAAGAATGGAGTGATGGAGCGCTTGCTCATACTAGGTCGATCTTTTCCCCTTCCGCGAGCGTCACGATGGCCTTCTTCCAGTGCGGGCGTCGTCCCAACGGCCCGCGCACGCGTTTCTCTTTGCCGGTGTAATTGCACGTGTTCACATCAACCACTTTCTTTTGAAACAACCGTTCAATTGCGTTCTTGATCTGAATTTTGTTCGCGCGCGGGCTGACGCGAAAGACGTACTTATTCTGCTTTTCGCCCATCAACGTCGACTTTTCCGTTAACGAAGCAGTTTGAATAATCTCGTGCGGCTCGTTCATTGCTTTATTCCGTAGCCCCGTGGCTGCCCACTGGACGGGTTCTCTCCGCTAATTTTTCCAGCGCCTTCTGGGTGACGAGAATTTTCTCGAAGGCAAGCAATTGCTCTACGTTTACATCAGAAGCGGCCGCGAGCGTCACCGGTTTAACGTTGCGCGCTGACTTGAAGGTCGTTTCATCAAATGCATCTGAGATCAACAAGACCTTCCGTGCGTCCGTTTGTTTTTTCAGCAACGCCAGAAACGACTTCGTCTTCAGTTCTGGCACGACGAATTTGTCGATTGTCAAAACATCCCCGGCGTTGATCCGCTCGCTCAGTGCCTTTCGAAAAGCGAGACGTCGCACGGATTTTGAGATCTTTTTGGAATAATCACGCGGCTTTGGCCCGAAAACGACGCCACCACCCCGCCAAATCGGCGACGATTTGTAACCGGCCCGGGCGCGGCCGGTTCCTTTTTGTCGCCAGGGTTTTGCACCGGACAGATTCACTTCGGCTTTTGTTTTCGTATTGGCCGAACCGGAACGGCGTGCCGCGCGCATGGCGACGACCGCGTCATGGACGACTTGCGTGCCGCGTCCGTTTTCGATGATCTCGATCTTTGCCTCTTGCGCAGCAGCTTTGGTCAAAACGTTCGCGCTCATTTCCTGGCTGCCTCCATCTCCTTCGTTGCCTCTGATGTCTTTACGGCTTCTGGTTTCTTAGCCGCTTCTGGCTTTGCTGCTGTCGGTTTCTTGATGGCCGGACGGACGACAACAAAACTACCGTTTGCTCCGGGCACCGCACCGCTAATCAAAATCACTTTTTCAGTCTCACGCACTTGCATGACCTGAAGATTCTGCACGGTCACACGCTCGTCCCCCAGATGCCCCGGCATCCCCATATTTTTCCAAATGCGTCCCGGCGTAGATCGATTGCCCACAGCGCCGATGCGCCGGTGTGTCTTCGACCCGTGCGCCGCGCCTTGTCCGTGAAAGTTGTGTCTCTTCATCACGCCTTGAAACCCTTTGCCTTTCGAGCGGCCAATCACATCGACATAGTCGCCTGCCTGAAATTGCGTGACGCTTAAATTGATCTCGCCTTCGGGAAGATCGTTTGTCAGGCGAAACTCCCGCACAAATCTTTGCGGCCCGACGCCGGTCTTCTTGAATTCGCCAAGCAATGGTTTGGTGACACGCGATTCCTTTTGCGAGTAGAACCCAACCTGCACGGCCGAATAGCCCTCGTTTTTCTCGGTCAAGCGACGCAGTAAAACATTATCGCCCGCCGCGATCACGGTCACGGGACACAATCGACCTCTGGCGTCGTAAACGCTGGTCATGCCGATTTTTTGTCCGAGAAGCCCGATGCTCATGATCGTGGGTTTGCAAATCTTTCAGAAGCCCCTCCGCTTAAATCTTAATCGTAATATCAACGCCCGCAGGCAAATTTAATTTCTTTAGTTCATCCACCGTTTTCGCCGTCGGTTCAATGATGTCGAGCAACCGCTTGTGAGTGCGAATTTCAAATTGCTCCATCGACTTTTTATCGACATGCGGCGAGCGATTCACCGTGAATTTCTCGATCAATGTCGGCAGCGGAGTCGGTCCGGCCACTCGTGCGACAGTGCGCTTGGCGGTTTCGACGATCTCGACTGCAGATTGATCGAGCATTCGATGATCGAATGCCTTCAAGCGAATACGAATGCGCTGGCCGTTGCTCATTTCGTCTCCTTTTGATCAAGAATCGCCGCCACCAGATTCTGCGGCACTTGCTGAAAATGCGACGGTTCCATCGAATAACTCGAGCGGCCTTTGGAGAGCGAACGAATCGCGGTTGCGTAGCCGAAGAGTTCAGCAAGCGGAACTTCGGCGTGAATAATCGCCAGATGGCCTCTGGTTTCTATGCTATTGATGCTGCCGCGCCGTCGGCTCAGATCTCCGCAAATGTCGCCTTGAAATTCCTCTGGTGTGATGTTTTCCACCTTCATGATCGGCTCGAGCAGGATCGGCTTACCCTGTTTGAAGCCGTCTTTCATCGCGAAAATCGCTGCCAGCTTAAACGCCAGTTCGCTGGAATCGACTTCGTGAAAACTTCCATAAACAATGTCGACCTCAACATCGACAACGGGGTAACCGCCCAGCACGCCGTTGAGCACCGCTTCTTCGATGCCTTTCTTGACTGCGGGAATGTACTCCCGCGGAATAATGCCGCCGACGATTTTATTTTCGACGACCAAGCCGCTGCTTCGAGAGCCGGGACGCACATCTACTTCGACGTGGCCGTATTGACCGCGACCACCGGATTGTTTGATCAACTTACCGACGCCGTGCGCGTAGCTGGTAATCGTTTCGCGATACGCGATCTGCGGTTTGCCCGCGTTCGCGTCGACTTTGAACTCGCGGAACATACGATCGCGAATGATCTCCAGATGCAATTCGCCCATGCCGGCGATGATCGTTTGGCCGGTGTCTTCGTGCGTGTAAACGCGGAACGTTGGATCTTCTTCGGCAAGACGTTGCAGCGCGACACCCATCTTTTCCTGATCCAATTTTGTCTTTGGCTCGATGGCCATTGATATGACGGGATCAGGAAACGTCGGCGGCTCGAGCAGGATCGGATAGTCTTCGTCGCACAGAGTGTCGCCCGTGGTGATATTCTTAATGCCGACGATGGCCGCGATATCGCCTGAGTAACAGGTTTCGATATCCTCGCGTTTGTCGGCCTGGATTTGGATCAAACGCGAAATGCGTTCGCGCTTGTTCGTGCGCGGATTGTAAACCGTGTCGCCTTTCGAAAGTGTGCCGGAATAAACACGAAAGAAGACAAGCTTGCCGACAAACGGATCGCTCCAAAGCTTGAAGGCGAGCGAACAAAAATTGCCGTTGTCATCGGTCGGCGCTTCGATCTTTTCGCCCGTGTCCGGGTCCTGACCTTTCGCTGGCGGAATATCGAGCGGGCTCGGCAGATAATCGACTACCGCATCGACCAGGTACTGCACGCCTTTATTCTTGAGTGCAGAACCGGCAACGACCGGCACAAACTTGTTCGCGATGGTTTGGCGCCGAATACCCGCTTTCAGCAACTCGGGTGGGACCGGCTTTTCTTCGAGAACAGCCTCCGCGACTTCGTCGTCGAGATTTGAAATTTGTTCGACGAGGTCGGCATAAGCTTTATCGACAAGATCGACATACTCTTTTGGAACATCTGCAAGTTCATACGTCGACCCTAGCTGATCGCTGTCCGAATAAATGACCGCCTTCTTATTAATGATGTCGATCTGGCCTTTGAACTGATCCTCTTTGCCGAGTGGAAGCAAAACCGGCCAGGCGTTTGCGCCGAGTTTTTGGCGCATGCTGTCGATCGACATCTTAAAGTCAGCACCGACACGGTCCATTTTGTTGATGAACGCGATGCACGGGACATTGTATTTAGTCGCCTGCCTCCAAACGGTCTCAGATTGTGGCTGCACGCCGGCAACGGCATCGAACACCGCAATCGCTCCATCGAGCACTCGAAGCGAACGCTCAACTTCCGCGGTGAAATCCACGTGGCCGGGCGTGTCAATGATATTAATGCGCTGCTTGATACCCTCGAAAATCTTGTAAACGCCTGGCTCTTGACGCTGCGTCCACGCACAGGTCGTCGCCGCCGAAGTAATCGTAATCCCACGCTCGCGCTCCTGTTCCATCCAATCGGTCACGGTGGTGCCTTCGTGCACTTCGCCGATCTTGTGGATCATACCGGTGTAAAACAGAACGCGCTCCGTCAGTGTCGTTTTGCCGGCATCAATGTGCGCGGCGATTCCAATGTTCCGCGTCCGCTCGAGCGGGAACTTGCGATTAGGCGAATTCGGATTCTTCGCGGCAGGTTTTTGTTCGAGCGTCGCGGGCATAATCGTCACCAACGGAAATGCGCAAACGCGCGATTCGCTTGCGCCATCTTGTGTGTGTCTTCGCGTTTCTTGATCGCGTTGCCCTGGCCGGTGGCGGCGTCTTTGATTTCCCGCGCGAGAGCGTCTGCCATTCGCATTCCTTTGCGATTATCCGCGTATTGGACGATCCAACGGGTAGCGAGTGAAATTTGGCGCGCGGGAGCCACTTCCATGGGCACTTGATAAGTCGCGCCACCGACGCGGCGCGATTTTACTTCCAGCCGCGGGCGAACATTCTCGATCGCCTTGTTTACAACTTCCAGCGGATCGACTGAATCAGATCCTTCGCGCGATTTCTCGATCGCCGTGTAAACGATTCGCTCCGCGAGAGATTTCTTGCCACGCTTCATGACCGTGGTAATGAGGCGTGCAACCGCCGGACTCCCGTAGCGGGAATCGACTCGCTCCTCCTTTTTGTAAACCTTCCTCCGTCGCGACATTGTCGATCTTTCTATCCAAAATTATTTCTTTTCCGCAGCGCCTTCTCTCGCTGCGGGCGTTTCCTTTGCGGCCGCTTTAGATGCGCCCGCACCGCCCCCGCCACCTTTCGGGCGCTTCGCCCCATATTTGGAGCGGCTACGGCGACGTCCATCGACGCCAAGGCTGTCGAGCGTTCCGCGCACAATGTGATAACGTACGCCTGGTAAATCCTTCACGCGTCCGCCGCGCACGAGCACGATGGAGTGCTCCTGCAAATTGTGGCCTTCCCCTGGAATGTAGGCAATCACTTCCTGGCCATTCGTCAAGCGGACCTTCGCCACTTTGCGCAAGGCAGAATTCGGCTTCTTTGGCGTGCGTGTCATCACCTGCACGCACACACCGCGCCGTTGTGGACAATCAGTCAGCGCCGGTGACTTCGATTTCACCGACACCTTCCGCCGCCCTTTTCGAATAAGCTGGTTAATGGTAGGCATTTTCTCTAAACAAAGCGCCGCCCAAAGTCGTACTCGGGGCGACAAAAAACCCGCTCAGGCCGCGTAACGTCCTTTCACGCGTCTGTGCGGTGAGCCGCGAATATAGAGTGAAAATAATCAGCGGCAAAGACTATTTTGCGCGATGAGTTGGGGTAGCGATGCACACTAAGCCAAGGATTAACCGCTAATCAGAAGTAAGACGAAAATCCGGAAACACGCCAGCTAATGTGGAAGACTTGTTATCAGTTCGTGTTCATTCGTTTCTTTTCGTGAATGAATGCGACGTGCAGATGACCCGCGATGTTTGAGCTTATCGTACAAGATCGGCATACGAAAGCGCGGCACGGACGATTGACGACCGCGCATGGCGTGATTCACACGCCGGCGTTTATGCCGATTGGGACGCAAGGCACCGTGAAGGCGGTCACTCCGCGGGAACTGCGCGAGCTCAAGGCGCAGATCATTCTCGGGAATACGTATCATCTGTTTGTTAGGCCGGGCATCGATGTTATGCAGCATTTCGGCGGGCTGCACAGGTTCATGAATTGGGATGGAGCGATTCTGACCGATAGTGGCGGTTATCAGATTTTTTCGCTGGCGAAGCTGCGCAAGATCACGGATGAGGGCGTCCATTTTCAGAATCATGTCGATGGGACACCGGCGTTTATTTCGCCGGAGATTGCGATGGAAATTCAGGCGAAGCTTGGCAGCGACATCGCAATGGTGCTCGATGAATGCCCGCCGTGGCCGTGCGAGCGCGATTATGCAGCGCGCAGCGCCGAGATGACAACGCGGTGGGCCAAGCGATGCAAAAAAGCTGTAGAGGTGTGTGTCTCACGCGCAGGTTGGCGAACTGCGGCTGACACAGCCGCCACTACAGCCAATCAACTTCTCTTCGGTATCATTCAAGGCGCGACCTTTGATGACCTGCGCAAAGAAAGCGCGCAGGCGATTGTCGATCTTGATTTTGATGGCCATGCCATTGGTGGCGTGAGCGTGGGCGAGCCGGAGGAGGAAATGATGCGAGCCGTCGAATCGACCGAGCCCTTTTTGGCCAAAGAAAAACCTCGCTATGCGATGGGACTTGGCACGCCGCCGCAGTTGCTCGAGATGATCGCGCGCGGAATGGACATGTTCGATTGCGTGCTACCTACCCGGCTTGCGCGCAATGCGTGCTCCGAGTTCTCACGCGGCTACATTCGGCATCTCATCAAGGCCGAAGAAATCCTCGGACTCCGCCTGATCACGCTCCACAATTTGCATTTTTATCTCGATCTAATGAGGCGAGCGCAGGCTGCGATTGAGAATGGAAACTTCCACGAATTCAGAAAAGCGTTCGTATCAGGATACAGAACGCGCGATGTCGATCGATCTTGCGGGAAGAACTTAGCCACAGATTCACACAGATGAAACACCCATTTCCCCTTCTTAGCTCAGTCCCTGTTCTGAATCTGTGAAAATCCGTGTCGATCCGTGGTCGACTCCTCTCACGTAAAAGCAGTTAGATATGTCTCGGTCTGAGCTCGCCACAGAACGAGTCCAAGGATTGGCGGACCGGACTGGCATGTTCGCTCGACATGACAAACAGCGATTGCAGCGGAGGCGTTCGCGCTTAAGGTGCGATCTCCAATTCTTGATATGCTCCACATGTTTCTAGCTCAGGCACAAAGCGCCGCTCCTACAGCCAGTCCGGCCAGCGGCATCGGCTTCTTTGTGCCGTTCATTTTCATTTTTATCATCATGTATTTCGTGATGATCCGGCCGCAGAAAAAACGGCAGCAGCAGCAACAGAAATTGATTGCGAGTATAAAGACGGGCGATCGCGTAGTAACGAACGGCGGCATTCACGGCCTTATCTCCAACGTGAAAGAGACCACGGTGATCGTAAAAGTAGCTGACAACGTAAAGGTCGAGATGGAAAAATCGGCCATCGCAACGGTGCTGAAATCGGTTGAGTCTTAAACAGTGAGAGATTCCTCGACTCCGCTCGGAATGACAAAGAAATGACCGCTGGGCTGACATTTTTTATCGGGCTCGTCATGCTCATTCTCTTCGGGTGGTACTTTGCGACCGATCAAGGCCTCAGGAAACACCTGCTCGCAGCCACGCTGATGCTGCTTCTCGTCACTTTCAGCATCATCACGATCTGGCCGCCACAGAAAAAAATCGCGCTCGGCCTCGACATTCAAGGCGGCACGTCCTTCCTCATCCGGTTGAAGGGCGGCGACAAAGAAGTGAACAAGGGCATGCTCGACCAGGCGGTCGAGGTCATTCGCAAGCGCGTCGATTATTTTGGCGGCGGCGAACCAATCATCAGTCCGGTCGGCAGCGATCGGATTCTTGTCCAAATTCCAGGACTGGACACCGCTAAGATTCAGGAGGCGCGAGATCAGCTCTCGCGCGTCGCGAAGTTGGAGTTTCGCTTGGTTTATCCAGACAACGGCGAACGCTTGCGCGCCATTGATGCTGGCAAGGAAGTTATTCCTCCGGAATATCGCATCGAATCTTACAAGCACACCGCAGAAGGAAATGAAAAACCGGTCGAAGAGCGGTTGCTGGTAAAAAAGAAAGCCGACCTCGGCGGCGACCGAGTTTCAGCCTCAAACGCTTACTACGGCAACGAGGGGTGGACCGTGCAATTAAAGTTTGACAGCGAGGGAGCCAAGAAGTTCGGCCAGATCACCGAGCAATACAAAGGCCACCGCTTCGCAATTGTCCTGGATGGGCTAATTCAATCTGCGCCAGTTATCCGCGATGCCATCTATGGCGGTGACGCCATCATCACCGGCAAATTCTCGGAACACGAGGCTCGCGGGCTCGCCAGCGTGCTTGAGAACCCGCTGCAAACACCCGTGAGCATCGAGGAAGAGCGCAGCGTCTCGCCCACTCTCGGGCTGGATTCCATTCGCGCGAGCATTCTCGCCGGCTTGGTTGGACTCGCCATCACGCTCGTCTGTGTGGCTGTCTACTACAAAATTCCCGGTCTCGTCGCAAATCTCGCGCTGATCATAAATCTCGTCCTGCTCATCGGCGCGCTGACGATGTTTCACTTTGTCCTCACATTACCGGGCATTGCCGGCATCATTTTGACGATCGGCCTTTCGGTGGACGCGAATGTGCTCATTTACGAACGATTACGTGAAGAAATGGCTCTCGGAAAATCGCTCAAGGTCGCGGTAAAGACGGCCTACGAGAAAGCTTTTAGCTCCATCTTCGACGCCAACGTGACGACTTTGATAACGGCGGCGATCCTGTTTTGGAAGGCCAGCGGCCCGGTGAAAGGATTCGCCATCTCACTTACGCTCGGCATTTTGGCCTCGTTGTTCACGGCCCTCATCGTGGGGCGGAACTGCCTCGGCTGGTTTGTCGATACAGGACGGTTGAAGCGCATCTCGATGTTGCATTTGATTTCGGCGCAAAACATCAACTTCCTCGGCAAAGGCTTTCTTGCCTGCATGTGCTCGCTCGCTCTGCTTCTGGCCGGCGCGTTGGCATTTTACACGCGTGGGGACCGTAACTTTGGCGTCGATTTTCGCGGCGGCGACCTGATCACATTGAGCGCACCGGGCAAGATCGACATCGGACAGGTGCGCGATGCGCTCAAGCCGATCGGATTTGCCGACGCGTCAATTCAGGAATCCACCCAGGGGGGCAAGAGCTACATCACCGTCCGTACTCCACTGAACACGAGCGATAAAGTGGAAAAGCAAATCATGCAGACAATTCCAGGCACCGGATTTAAAGTGGAAGGCTCGGAACGCGTGGGCGCGCTCGTGGGCGGTGAACTGGCGAAAAGCTCGCTCATCGCGCTCGGCCTCGGCATTCTCGGCATCTTAATTTTCGTAACCTTCCGCTTCGAACTTTCCTTTGCGGTGGGAGCGATTGTCGCGCTCCTGCACGACGTGCTCATGACGGTTGGCATGTTCTCGCTCCTCGGCCGCGAGCTGACTCTAACGATGGTCGGCGCTGTCCTAACCATCGCCGGTTATTCCATTAACGACACCATTGTCGTTTACGACCGGATTCGGGAAGGCCTGGCCAGCGGGCGCCGCGGCACGATCGAGGAAATTATGAACTCGAGCATCAACCAGACGCTCAGCCGCACCATTCTTACAAGCACAGTGACGCTTATCCCGATTCTTTGCCTGTTCTTCTTTGGCGGCGCCGTGCTGCGCGACTTTTCTCTCGCCATCATCGTTGGTGTGGTCGTGGGCACCTACTCCTCGATCTTTATCGCTTCGCCTATTGTTCTCTGGTGGACACGCGCGCGTGGCGGCAGTGCCACCGCTCTTCGACGCGAAATCACTGAAAAAGCGGCCACGGCTAACCCGCTCGCCCAACGGTAGAGACGGATTGCAAAGCCGTCCTTCTTTCCTGCGCTAGGTCGAAAGAACGATCACAGGTAACAGCTCACCAATTAGCGGCTCACAGAGCCGTGGCTACAAATTAAACGGCCGCGGCGGCGTTTTCTGGTGAGATTTGACGAGGTCGCCTCGCCCGAGTAGGCTCAGACTCGCCGGTTAAGTCTATTTTTTAAACCTAGGAGTGATTATCGATGCCAGAAGTGATCGTTCGCAAAGGTGAACCCGTCGATCGCGCGCTAAAGCGGCTGAAAAACAAGCTTGATGCCGAAGGCATTCTCGAGGAGGTCCGCCGTTTGCGCGCCTTCGAGACGCCTTCGCAAAAGCACCGCCGCAAAGCAAAAGCCAACGCCAAGCGCGTCCGCACTAGATTCCGCTTCAATCCGTCCTGACAATTTTCGATTTCGGATTGCCGATTGCGGAATTGGCCAGTCCTAACTCTGTTTCCTGGCGTTTCCTGCTGCGAAAAAGTCGCCGATTGCCTCCACCAAACCGTCGATGTCGTGCCGGCGCGCTTCGATGTCGATGTTCAAACCGTGATCCCGCGCAGTTTTTGACGTGATCGGCCCGATGCTCGCGACTTGCATTCCCTTCGGCCACGGCAATCCAAGCGCGAGAAAATTTTCCACCGTCGAAGAGCTGGTAAATGTGATCAGATCGGCCCCTTCCTTCGTCAGCTGCCGGCCCGCACCGGTGGGATCGCGCGTTTCCGGCACCGTGCGATAAGCGAAAGCTTTGTCCACAATTGCTCCCAAACCCGAGAGCTCTTTTGGAAGCACGTCCCGCGCGTTTTCCCCGCGCACCAGTAGAATCCGCAAATTCTCAATGCCACCCTGTTTCTGAAACTCCTTTACAACCGCTTCCGCTACGAACTCCTCCGGCTGAAGATCGACGTGCAGATGAAAGTCTTTCACCCGTTGCGCTGTAGCCGGGCCGATGGCTGCGATCCGCGCGCCGCCGATCTCACGAGCGTCGTCGTACAGTTTGAAGAAGACGTCGAAAAATGCTTCGACGCCATTTGCGCTCGTGAAAACGATCCAATCGTAAACATGCGCATCCTGCACTAGCTGGGCGAAGCCGCGTAAATCGCCGGGCGGCTCGATTCGGATCGTCGGCAATTCGACCACGTGAGCACCGAGCGTACGTAACTTGTTGCTTAACGCGCTCGCTTGTTTTCGTGTTCGCGTAACCACAATCCGCTTCCCCGAGAGCGGCCGGTTCTCATACCAATTCAGGGTTTCACGCAAAGCGACAACTTCTCCAAATACGGCGACCGCCGGTGCTTCAAAGCCGCTCGCGACAGCTCGTTGCGCGATGTTCTGAAGGGTTCCGGTGAGCGTTTCCTGCCGCCCGGTTGTGGCCCAGCGCACGAGCGCGACGGGCAAATCATTTCTCACACCTTGCTCAAGCATTTCGCGCGCAATCGAACCGAGACGTTTCACGCCCATCAACATCACTTGGGTGCCGCCAAGTTTTGCCAGCGCAGCGTAGTCAATCGTACTTTCGGTCTTCGCTGGATCTTCGTGCCCAGTAAAAAATGTGATGTGCGAATTTTCGGCACGATGCGTCATGGGAATTCCGGCGTAGGCCGGGCCGGCGATTGCCGAGGTGATTCCTGACACAATTTCAAATTCAATTCCCGCATCAACGATTGCTCGCGCTTCTTCTGCGCCTCGACCAAACACAAACGGATCCCCGCCCTTCAACCGGACGACATCCTTTCCTGCGCGCGCTTTCTCAATCAGCAGCGCGTTAATCTCTTGCTGGCTTAACGAGTGTTGGCCCGCCTCTTTGCCGGCGTAAATAATCTCCGCATCATCGCGCGCCCAACTAAGGATCTCCGGATTTGTCAGATGATCGTAAACGATCGCATTTGCACGTTCGATGCATTCCTTTGCCCGCAACGTGACCAGACCAAGATCTCCCGGCCCTGCTCCAACGAGATAAACCTTTCCGTTCTCGTTAGTGCTCTCGCTCTTTCTCCTGCTCTCCATTGATCTGCCTTAGTAATTGTACGGCGAGACGCTCGCCCTCGGCGCACTCGCCTTCCACTTTGCTCTCACGCGGCGCCGCCAAGCCTTGATCGAAAACTTGCGCACGCAATTTCATCTTGCCATTGTCGATCTTCGCCAAGACGCCCACCGGCGAATTGCAATCACCGTGCAACAAACGCAGAAATTCTCGCTCCGCGCGCAAACAAAGCAACGTCTCGCGATCATTCACGGGATCGATGATCGCCTTTGCCCTTTCGTCGCCAACACGAATTTGCAGAGCTATGATCCCCTGCCCGCCTGCGGGTAAAAATATTTCGCTCGGAAGGACCTCAAGAAAGAATTGCGAGTCTTCAAAGTTGATTTCGTTCTGGGCTAGCGACAGGCCGAGCCGCTCGAGCCCTGCACGCGCAAGTACAATCGCGTCCCACTCGTTCTCCGCGAGATTGCGCAAACGCGTCGGCACGTTGCCGCGAAGAGCGATAATCTTGAGATCCGCACATTTCCAGAGCAGCTGGTGTTTCCTACGCACACTGCCGGTCGCGATCGTCGCGCCATCCGGAAGGCCAGCCAGGCCGCCCGAGTGTTTTGACACTAGAACGTCATCTATTCGAGCGCGCGGAAACACCACTGCAATCTCCGCGCCCGGGTTCTTTTCGCTTGGCAAATCCTTCGCGCTATGTACCGCAACATCGACATCTCCGGTGCGGAGCGCCCGCTCAATTTCTGCGGTGAATAATCCTTTCCGTCCCAGGCGGAAGTCTCGAACCGGCATGCGCGGCTCATCCCCTTTGGTCGCGATGATTTTTATGTCGATCTTCAGTGCCGGCCAGGCTGATTGAACTGCTTTTTCAACCAAATGCGCCTGCGCCCGAGCAAGCTCGCTGCCGCGCGTCCCAAGCACAATCTGCGAGGTTTTCACAATTGGAGCTTTCTGTAGCGGCGGTCTATGACCGCCGAACCTTATTACCCGAAGCGATATTCCAACGCAAAGATCTCGCCCATAAACGGCCAGTCCTCAGCTTTTTTTACGAGTCCAGCCCACACCGGGTTGTCACGAACGTCGCTCCACTTTTGTGCGATGACCGATCACTCCAAAGCAAGTGGTTTAAAAATGTCTTCTGCCAATGGCGGGCAACTCCAGTCGAACGCAGAGCCTTCGAAATCGTATTCTTCAAAGATTTCGTCCGCGCTGCAAGTGTGATTTTTTCGTCATCAGTTGTGACGAATAGGTGCAATTGATCAGGCATAGTCACATACGCGCCGATCCATCCTCCATGCGCAGGACGTTCTTGCCCAAAGCGCAGAAAAGTTTTGTTGACGGCCGCCGTCGCAAGAAATTTTTGCCGATCTTTTGTGCAGGCGGTGACGAAGTAGATGGGCTAGCGACACGAACAGGAACTCGAGGCGAGGCAGGCGCTGCTTTCGAGTTTCGGCGGTCATAGACCGCCGCTACAATTCCGAAGAGCGCAGAGAATTACCAGAGGCAGAAGGATGTTCGGTAATTCGGGAGATCCGATTCAAACCACGCGAAATCGAATCGACAAAATCCGCGACATGTTCAGCAATGATTGCCTCGGCAGCGGCGATTTGCTGGCGCCTTAACGCAAGCGATTGTTCGGCGACCGATTGCAACGAATCAATGTCGTAAAGATAAACGCCTTCCAATTTGTTTACGCTGGGATCGACATCGCGTGGCACGGCAATATCAATAATAAAAAGCGGGCGGTCGATGCGATCCCGGAGCGTGGGTGCCAGATTCTCGGGCGTTAGCAATGGCGCTTCAGACGATGTGGATGTAATCAAGATGTCAATCTCACAACACTGCTCCGGCCATTCATCGAACGGAATTGCACGGCCGCCAACCAGTCGTGCCAGTTCGTGAGCACGATCGGTCGATCGATTGCTCACCCTAAGGTCGCACGCCCCGCGAGAAACAAGCGCCCGGGCAGTACGCTCGCTTGTTTCACCAGCACCAAGCACAAGGACTTTGCAAACGCTGAGCTTGCCAAAAATTTTCTGGGCAAGGTCAACCGCCACGGAGCCCACCGATACCGAGCCGCGCGTAATTTCAGTGCGCGTGCGAACCTGCTTCGCAACCCGAAAGGCACGCTGGAACAGGCGGTGAAGATACGGCCCGACCGCAGCTGAAGTTCGCGCCGATTCGTACGCCTTTTTCGCCTGGCCGAGAATTTCAGTCTCGCCAACCACCATCGAATCGAGACCTGAAGCAACCCGAAAAAGATGCTGTACGCACCGGGCGTCCTCGTAACGGTAAAATGGTACTGCATATTGGTGAGGTTTATTGTCGGTCATGTCAGTCTTGCGCAGTAGACAATGCGCGATCTCGGCTGTCGAAACGCGTTTTTCCGACGCGCCGTAAACTTCGACCCGATTACAAGTCGTGAGCACGAGCGCTTCCGCGCAACCAGCTCCCCGCAGAACGCGATCGGTCTCAGCGCGGCCGGCGAAGCGCTCGCGCGCCTCCACGTCTGCGGTGTGATGGCTCAAGCCGACACAGAAAAGATTCATGGCAACGGATGGGTTTGGGCCGAGAAAGTAATTCCCCAGAGGAGCGTTAACGCCGCGCTAAATCCAATAACGCAAAGCGCGGCTACGCGTCTCGGCGCAAGGCGGCGAAGATGGCGGCCTTGCAAAATCGCAGCGTAAAGCAGCCAAACCCCAATAGCGGCCACCACTTGCACGTGCGGCAATGGTCGCCCGGTAAAAAACCCGCTCACAATCCCAAGCGTGTAAAGGGCAAAGCCCAACCAAAGCAGCCGCGTGATAGCCGCAAAAAGATCGGTGAGCGGCGGGAGATGATAAAAAATGGAATGCAGTTGATGCGTCTTGAGCTGGCGCTCCTGCACGAGATACATGACGCCGGCGATGCAGGCGAGCGCGAACGCACCGTAGGCTACGATCGAGATGGAAGCGTGAAACTCCAGCCATGGATTTGCCGACACCTTCACCGGATGCCGGACGTCGATTGGCGCAATTAGAGCGAATCCTTGAATCAAAACGACCAGTGGCGCGGTGAACGCGCCCATGAGCGAGAGGCGATAGGCCGGGCCAACCAGCATGTAGATTAGCGCTGACTGAAAAATAAAGCCCAACCCGACCGCAAAAAAAATGAATCGCATCGGCCGAAACACTCCGCCGCGCAGCTCAATAACGGTGTGTACAACCGCTGCGAGAAAGCAGATTGTCGAAACGATGAGAATTACTCGATCCATTCCGTGGCACAGAGTAAGAGCTGCGTTCGACCTTGGCAATACATGCTGGGCTTCGCTCGATCAGAAGGCAAAACCCCGCGCCATGAACGACCTTATCTTACCCTCAGTCCGGCTGATCCAAAACAAATCGCCGAAATCAACTCGCTGGTTTGTTTTCCGGTGGAGGCAGATCCTTTTGCAGATCGATGATTATGTTCCATGCCCCTTTGGCATCAGTCTGCCAAATTTGGACGTAAAAACCCTGCGCACCGCCTTGCATCCGCGCGATGGAATATTTTCCATAGCTGTAAGCGATATCGCGTGAGGAACTCATGTCACCGCCTATTTGTTCTAGCCAGATCTTGCCGGGCCCGTCTAAAATCGAGGCAATGGCATCTTTTCCAATCGAAGGAAAAATGCCATCGCGATATACTCGGATGTTATCGCTGGCGACGGAAACTAAGGCAGCCGCCAAATCACGTTTAGCCGCCGCCGCGAATTTCTGCTGCGCTTGCTGCAATGCCTTGCGCGCCTCGGCAGGATCGACATTGAGTGCAACGTCCGGCACGATCACATGAAGCCGCTCAGACGGACCACGCGGGCGAGGATTTTCTGTCCCGACATCGAGCGCTACCTTCCACCAGCCATCCTTCTGTTTCTTCCAAACCGAAACGAACTGTCCGTAACCGAGCGGTTTCTCGTCTTCTTTCTTCGCCTTCCATTGCGCTGGGCCGCTTGTGAATCCGAAATCGGCGCTCCGAGCCATCGAAGCGAATGTCGGTTCCCAGATGAGGTCAAGACCTGTTTCTGGCCGTTCTGTCCAGACCTTTTTGCCGTTCACAGGGCCGGGGCGGAAGACAACCCCATCATCGGCAAGAAATGCAAGAAACGCGGCGCGCGTTCCGCGCTCCTGTCCGGCTTGATAGAAATTTTTTTCAGTCTCGACCATCGTACGGGCGGCGTTATCCGGTCGCTCCTGATCAGCTCCAACGGCGACTGTTGCCCACGAAAGGGAAACCAGCACCGGCCAGAACGAATGAGAAACGATTCGCATTCGATTAGTTTGGAGTAATTGGAGCGGGCTTGGCAACGCGTTACTCGCGCCACCGCGACCAAATCTTTGGAGCAATTCGCTAACAGGAAATCGAGCGTTTTGCGCTTGCCAGCGCGGTGAAACGGTATTTATCGCCCAGAAACCGACTGGATCGTTGACGTTCCCAGGCGAGCCGCTAGCATCGCCCCGATGGCCTCAGCTACTCTTGAGAAATTGCGTGCCGGCGTGCGTGACGTTCCTGATTTTCCGAAAAAGGGAATCGTTTTCAAAGACATCACTCCGATCTTGAGCGATCCGGCGCTGTTTCACGCCTCGATTGATCTTTTTTTGGAACGCTGTCGCGGGAAAAAGATCGACAAAATCGTCGGCATTGACGCGCGCGGATTTCTTTTTGGATCAACCGTTGCGTATGAACTTGGGATCGGCTTCGTTCCGATCCGGAAGCGCGGGAAATTACCTTACAAGACTGAGATCGCGAAATATTCGCTCGAGTACGGCACAGCGGAAATGGAGGTGCACGTCGATGCCATGATGGCGGGTGACCAAGTTGTAATGGTGGACGACTTGCTGGCGACGGGGGGGACTTCTGCTGCAGCGGCCGCGCTCATTCGCAAAGTCGGCGGAAAACTTCTCGAAGCGCAGTTTCTAATTGAACTCGAATTCCTTAGTGGCCGCAAACAAATCGAGCCGACGCCGGTAATTTCGTTCCTGAAATACTAGCGTAATGACGAATGACAAAATGCTGAAGGACGAAACACATGGTTTGCGTGTTCGTCATTTTTGAATTCGAGCTTCATTTGTCATTCGTCATTCGGGCTTCCTCATTCCTCACCACGTCTTCCATCTAATTTGCTGAAACGCGAGTTGGTAAAAAGAGCCCACGAAACATTCTTGGAATCTATCCATCATTCGAGGGCCATCGTCGTGCACGCGGGAGAGCGTGTATTGCTCAGGACCCCGGCATGACGAAGTCGCAGGGAGAGAAGCGCCGCAACAATTCCACACGCGCCGAGAAGCATGAAGGCAGGGCCGTGTGTGCCGAAGCGATCTTTCAGCGCGCCGATGAGGGTTGGACCCAGGAAGGCACCCATATTGGCGATTGTCACCACCAACGCAATCCCAGCGGCCGCCGCCGGTCCAGTGAGGAACCGTGTCGGTATCGACCAAAACGGACCATACGCGGCACAGTGCCCAACCGGAACGAGCGCCAGGGACAAGACGGCCAGTCTGGGCTCGGGAAGGAGAGCACATCCGAAAAACCCCGCATACGCGATCAACAACGGAACAGCCACATGCAGAGGGCGCTCGTCAGTGCGATCGGAATGGATACTGTTCAACGCCATTGAGGCCATCGTCACCGCACTGATCGCACCTAGAATTACCCCTACGCCCAAATCGCTGCTCCCCGTGAGCGATTTGATAATCAGCGGCGCCCAAAACGAGTACCCGTAAAAACCAACTGCGGCGAAAAGAAAGATAATCCCAAGCTGCCATACCGTCGGATTGCTCAATGCGGTCAAAATGCCAATCGGCTGTCCTAGGCCGCAGGCATTTGGCTCGGTGGCAAGTTTACTAACCAGCCAGTGCCGCTCTGCCACACTCAGCCAGTGCGCTGCCTCAGGTCGATCGGTGAGATAAACCAAGACGATGACGCCGAGCAACACTGCGGGAACTCCTTCAACTAAAAAAAGCCATTGCCATCCCGCGAGGCCAAACGTCCCATGCAACTCTAGCAGTGCGCCGGACAGCAGGCCGCCGATCACGCCGCTCACAGGCACTGCTGTCATAAACGCCGCGATCGCGCGAGCGCGTTGCGCCTCCGGATACCAAAGGCTCAGGTAATAAATCATACCTGGGAAAAAACCTGCCTCAGCAGCTCCCAGCAGGAATCTCAGGACATAGAAAGTCAGCGTCGTCTGGACAAACATCATGGCCACGGAAATGGCGCCCCAGCTCACCATGATGCGTGCGATCCAACGACGCGCTCCCACGCGATGCAAAAGGAGATTACTCGGCACTTCGAACAAGCAGTAGCCGAGGAAGAAGACGCCGGAACCGAACCCAAACGCAGCCGAACTAAACCCGAGATCGGAATTCATTTGTAGCGCCGCGAAACCGACGTTCACTCGATCGAGCCACGCTACGATGTAGAGAACAAACAGAAACGGGATTAACCGCAGCGTGATCTTGCGCAAGGTTACGGTCGCAACATCGGGCGGCTCGGTTGATGGCGAATCCACGTGTTGTCCAGAAAACCGCAGGCTATGCACGCTAGATCAGAAAATGACGAAGCACGAATGACTAATGACGAATGAAGCTCGAATGCAGAAATGACGAACAACAACCGATGCGGCTCCGTTATTCGGATTTCGTCATTCCTTCGTCATTCGGCATTCGGATTTCGTCATTTCGTACGACCACTTCCAGTTTAATCTCCTGGAACACCAGCTGATCATGAATGAGAGCGAGCAACTCTAGCGCGCCAGTATCAGGCATGTGCGCGCAACGCACCTCAATGCGCGCCGGTTTGCCAGCAAGTCCCGGATGATCGGATGCCATTTCGCCGTCGAGCAAAAATGAAACGTAAGCGTTGAACCGCTCCTGTAACGCGAGCAATTGTTCGTCCGAGCCGTTCCACTCGTCAGGCTGATTCATCACGAGAACGACTTCGTCCGTCTTCGGGTCTTGTGCGATTACATCGATCAGAGCTGTTGGACCTTTTGCGTTTGCGTTCGGATCTTTACTCTCCATGCAGATGATTCAGTGTTGGACGTTGGATGTTGGGCGTTCGATGTTCAAGAAAACAAATGATCGACGGGCTCACCGCCGAGGAGATTCGTACGCTCCTGAAATTGCAACCGCACGCCACATGCGGGTTTGTCCGCCTAACTTTTGTCAGCCAACGACGAATTGCGCCGGGCGGACTGCCGCCGCCATTCGTCGACGGCAGACCAGCCGGCTCTGCGCTCTATTTTATGGTAACGCCAGATGCACCCGTGCGCCTGCATCGCATCCACAACGATCAACTGTATCACTATTACCTCGGAGATCCGATCGACGTTCTGATGTTACAGGAAAATGGCACGAGCGAACGCGTCGTGGTCGGCCCTGACTTGCGCGGCGGTCAACACGTGCAGCTATTGATCCCCGGCAACACGTTTCACACCGCGCGCGTGATCGAGCGCCGGCGCTGGTTCCTCGGTGGGAGCACCGAATGGCCGGGCGTCGAACGGGTAGACATTGAAATCGGCGATGTTGAAGCACTCGCGGCGAAATATCCAAGGGTGGCTGACGATTTGCGAGCATTTCAACGCACCAGCGGCGATTGACCTCAACCGCCGCGGTGCGTTGTAGCGGTGCTCGCCGCGGCGAGCACCGATGCTCCAGTTAGACGTTTGGCACAAACGCCTCTACACCACTCTGAAAGCTTTCGCGGGTTGACCTCAAGCGGCTCCGGCAGATTTTAGTTGCCGTGGCAAAAGCAAAAAGAGCAGGCCGATTGACCTTGCTGGGACGGAGCGAAGTGAAGCTGCCCGCTTCGCCTGCCGAGGCGCAGCTCGAAACGTTTCCGAATCCAGCGCCCCGCCGCAACTACCGTATTCATTTCGAAACCGACGATTTCACTTCCGTTTGCCCCGTCACAGGTCAGGCTGATTTTGCGCGGATCGATATCGATTACGTGCCGGACCGTGAGTGCGTCGAGAGCAAATCGCTCAAATTCTATCTTGCTTCGTATCGCAATGAGCGGGCTTTTAACGAGGCGGTGACAAACCGCATTCTAGACGATTTCGTCAAAGCGTGCGCGCCGCGCGAAGCAGTCGTGACTGCGCAATTCTCCGCGCGCGGCGGAATCGCGCTCACGATCCGTGCGGAGCATCCGGACAAGAAAGCTGCCCGCGACAGCCAGTGAAACTGGTAGGGCGCGACCGCCGGGCGCGCCGACGAATGACCCTACGCCGTCGTTTAACATTGCGTTGTGAATAAAATGAAACGTGCAGTCGTTCTGTTGAGTGGCGGAATTGATTCGACAACGACGCTGGCAATTGCAATTGCAGAAGGCTATGAGGCGTACGCGCTGTCATTCGATTATGGCCAGCGTCACCAGATCGAAACGGAAGCCGCTAGCCGGCTTGCAAAATTATTAGGCACAAAAGAACATCGCATCGCAAAGATCGACATGCGCATCTTTGGCGGCTCCGCGCTCACTGACAATATCGATGTGCCAAAGAAGCGTTCTGATGTAGAAATCGGGAAAGGCATTCCGGTCACCTATGTTCCTGCACGCAACACGATTTTCCTCGCGTACGCGCTCGCCTGGGCCGAAGTGATTCCCGCCCGTGACATTTTTCTCGGCGTAAACGCAATCGATTACAGCGGTTACCCAGATTGCCGGCCGGAATTTATCAAGGCGTTCGAGACTCTCGCCAACGTTGGGACCAAAGCGGGTGTGGAAGGCAGACGCTTTCAAATTCACACGCCGCTCATCAACCTCTCGAAAGCTGAAATCATTCGCAAAGCAGTCGAATTCGGTGTCGATCTCTCACGAACCCACAGCTGTTACGATCCGTCGCCAGAAGGTCTCGCCTGTGGCAAATGTGATTCCTGTCTCCTGCGGCTCAAAGGTTTTCGCGAAGCTGGAACAACAGATCCGATTGCTTACGTAACAAAATGAAGCGCCTACTCCGGATTTTCGAGGTCTCGAAAAACGAACAGCGCGTCGTCCTCATCGTAATGCTTGCGCTAGTTGCAATTGCCTTTGTCGGATATGCGCGACGTGGTCATCATCGTCCGGTTCAGCAAATATCAGCGAGAGAACCGAAAGCGTCTCCTAGTCCTGTGGAAACTGAGGACCAGCAGTAGAGTCTAATCTTCGCGAGTGATGTTTATGTCAAAAGTGAGGACTGGGCTTGCGCTAATTTCTCGGACAGTAAGTAAGGGATAATCTTTAGTTCAATTTGGATTCAAAATTGATAGGGCTTTGGTAGTCAAGACTGGAGTGGAGTCTGGTGCGGTTGTAGAAGGTTTCGATGTAATCGAAGATGGCGGTGCGGGCCTGGGCGCGGGTAGCGAAGCGATGATGGTAGACCAGTTCGTATTTGAGAGTGCTAAAGAAGGACTCGATGAAGGCGTTATCGTAGCAGTTGCCTTTGCGACTCATGGAAGCGACCAAGCCATGTTGGGCCAGGACTTGTCGGTAAGCGGCGCTGGCGAACTGAGCCCCGCGATCGGAGTGGAGGATAAGATTTCGCGTGGGAGGACGTTGACCAAGCGCCATGCGCAATGCGCTGATCACCAGTGCGGCGTCGAGGATTTGGCTCATAGCCCATCCAACTACGCGCCTGGTGAAGAGAGATCCAGGACCGCGACCAGATACAACCAGCCCTGAGCAGTGAGGACTGCGGTGGCATCGCTGACCCAGACTTGATTGGAGCGTCGAACGGCGAGGTTGTGCAATCGGTTAGGCGCAATGGGTCCAGCACGGCGACTGTCGGTGGTAGCCACTCGATATTTGGAGCGCTGCCGGGCGAAGATCCGCTCCAGACGCATGAGGCGGGCAATGCAATTGCGTCGTCCCGGACAACCCAGCGCATGAGACAATCGTGGGCTGCCGTAAGTCTGGCGACTGCGAGCAAATTCCTCTCGGATCCGCTCGCGCAAGCGGATGTTTTCCAGTTGGCGCGGTCCGGGGTGGCGGCGCCGCTCTTTCCAGTCGTAGTAACCGCTGCGCGAGACCAGAAGAGCCTCGCATAAACAGGCTACCTTGTATTGGCCGCTCATCTGTTCGATTCGGGCATACCTCTCGGCGGCGCTTCGGAGAGGATGCCCAGTGATTTTTTTAAAACTTCACGCTGCTCCAAGAGCTTTGCGTTCTCTGCACGCAACCGTCGGTTCTCCGCCTCCAGTTCTTCCAAGCTGCGCTTCGGCTTGCGTCCGGCCTTTGGCGCATCAGGCACGCGTTCCGCGTGCGCCCAACGATAGAGCAGCGGCGGACGGATCCCCAGCTCGGCCGCTACCTTGGCTGCACTGCGTCCACTCGCACGCCACAACTCCAATGCCTCCTGTTTATATTGATCGGTGTATCTCGCCTTGCTGCGAGCCGGCTTCGATAACTGCGTCTTCATGTGGGCTTCCTTTCGGGTTTTGACCCTTAGCCCACTGTCCGTCAAATCAATGCAACCCTAGACTGACCCCATTTTATCTATTCTCATTCTCTCCCATTCTCTTTCTCTTCACCTGGGATCTCGTAATGTCTTTCGTTAAGTCGCCATGACTGGTGAAGATATCATCCTACTGGTCGCGGGAGTTTTAGCACCGGCCGCTTTGGCACTTCACGTTTTTTTCGGCCGTGGCTGCGTATACCCTGGGTGGGCCAAGTCTACAGTGGTTATCGTGTGTTTGGTAACGGTGATCTGGGTCTGTCTTGACTGGGTCGCAGTAAATTCGGAAAGTTTCCATTTGAGCCGGGAGGTTTATGTTTCGCTTGTCGTAATTAGAGCTTCGTTGGTTGGGATATGCCTAGGAATTGTGCTTAGCATTGTGCTCGCTCGTCCGCATAAGAGGACTACGACTGATAAGCCCCAGGTCGACGACCATTCGGGCAACACGCCCAGACATGCGACTCCATTTGCTCGCAAATAAAGTAGCACCCAAACCTACGAGGATATGCCAAAGCTCGCCTCCGATGATGAGAAGCGTTGTCGGAAGGATAATAGAGCTTATTGTCCGTTCAGCCCAGGAATTCGGCCGTAGCCAACAAAGACAGGGCTGATCTTCGCATCGCCACTGGTGGGTGGCGGTGGCAATTTGAAATCGAAAACGCTGACGCCAAAGCGTTGCTTCCCATCGTAAGTGCGACCGTCGCTTGCCCCAACCATCACACGCTTTTTCGTTCGCTTTTCGCGACCCAGATAAATCATCGTGTGCGTGATAGGCGGGTCGCGATCGATGTTGTAGGTGCCGCGCCAAAAGAGCAGGTCGCCCGGCTTAAGCGCCTCGAATTCGAATGAATCTTCGTGTCGGCTCAAGACCGCATTGAAATTTCCCGCCTTTCGGACCCAGACATATTGCTGGCTGGAATCACGCGGCCCGTCGGGAAATCCGTTTTGCTGAAGGACGTAATAGACAAAGCCTGAGCAATCCATCCCACCGTTTTTGGGATCGGCAGAGCCGTAGCTGTAACCGAGATTTTGTTTTGTTAGCGCCAGCCCGGCGTCGATGATCTGGCGTACTTTCGGCGGGTAACTGTCGTAGCCCGCTATTTCGTCCGGCGAAAGACTGACGTTGGCCGCACCTTTTTTTCCTGGAGCGGGACGATTAGAAGGCGACGGCGTTTCTGCCGGACTGGGAGATGGAGTCTCTGTTGCAGCCGGAGACTTGCTTGGTGTGGGAGTGGGAGATATTTTCTTCCTCTTCGATTTGCTCTTCGGCGTCGGCGTTGGAGACGGAGTCGGTGAAGCTTTCCTTTTTTTTGGCGAAGTCACAGGCGATGGACTAGGCGTTGCTTTGTTCGACGAACGCTTCCGATGCTTGCGAGCTGGACTCGGTGTTGGCGTCGCGAAAATCTTCTTAATCTTTGTGCCTAACGATTCTTCAGCTGCATCCGCTGCGCAGATCGCTCCAAATAACATCGCAACAATTAGAAGCCATTTTATCATCGGAACGGTGCGCTTGAGGCTGTAGTGTCCGCTGTCCTCAGCGGAGAATCCAGCGCGCGCGATCACTCGATCGGATGCGCTGAGGACAGCGCCCGCTACAGCGAGTGATCAAGAGCATGAGCAGGAGCAAGAGTAAGAAGATAAATCAGCGCGCGAGCTCCTGAAGAATTGCTTTGTTGAGACGAATGCCGCCCTCGAAATTTTCCAGGGGAAAATTTTCGTTGGGCGAATGCGCACGGCAATCGGGCAATGCAAGTCCCATCAGCAATGTTTCGATACCGAGTATTTCTCGAAACTGCGAAACGATCGGGATGCTGCCACCCTCGCGTATGAGCGCGGCCTCGCGGTTGAAAGCGTTGCGTAAGGCGTGCTGGGCCGCTTCGCCCAGCGGCGAGTGCGGATCTGTGAGATACCATGGGCCGCTGTGACCGGTAGTGATTTCGATCGTGACGCCTTTCGGCAGATTTTTCTGCAAATGCACTTCTGCCAATTCGAGAATTTCATCACCTCGCTGTTCCGGAACGAGACGGAACGTCAGTTTCGCCATCGCATGGCTGGCAATCACTGTCTTTGTCCCTTTCCCCTGGTACCCTCCGCCGATTCCGTTGATCTCGGCCGTTGGTCGCGCCCAAATGCGTTCCACTGAATTGTAGCCGGCTTCGCCGAAAAGTTCGGGCACGCCCGTTTCCTCTCGAATTAGTTTGTCGCCATCGACTGGAAGTTTCCGCCACGCTTCGCGCTCCCAATCTTCCAGTGGCTTGACGCGATCATAGAATCCCGCGATCTTCACACGACCGTCGCGATCGTGAAGTGTCGCCAATAATTGCGCAAGCGCGGTGATCGGATTTGCAACGGCCCCGCCAAACACGCCGGAGTGCAAATCCACTTTCGGGCCGGTTACTTTGATCTCGAGAGCGGTCACGCCGCGCAATCCATAACTCAACGTCGGCACGCCGCGCGCGATCATCCCGGTATCGGAAACAACTCCTACGTCGCACTTCAGCGCGTTGCGATTTTCGTTTAGAAAACCGCCGAGGTTAGCACTCCCGATCTCCTCTTCTCCTTCGATCACCAGATGCAAATTCACCGGCAAATCGTGATGTTGCTCGATCGTTTCCTGAATCCCGAGAATATGCGAAAGGATTTGGCCTTTGTTGTCGGTAGCGCCGCGTGCAAAAACGTAGCCGTTCTTCAAAACAGGCTCGAACGGAGGCGAGTCCCAAAGCTCCAGAGGATCCGGCGGCTGCACATCGTAATGCCCGTAGATCAACACTGTCCGGCGCCCGGACTGCTGTTCATTATGCGCCCAGACGATTGGATGTCCACGCGTGGGAACAAGCTGCGTCTGCAAGCCGATGCTGGTGAGTTTTTCAACCAGCCATCCCGCGCATTCCTCCAGCTTTTCCTTGTACTGGTCGTCGGTCGAAACACTTGGAAATCGCAAGAACGAATAATACTCCTCAAGATAATTGTCGCGCATGCCCACAAGCTAATCGGCTTTTCGATTTTTGCCTACGACTTCCGCCTAAGTTGGCCGCGGATCAGATACACAATCGAAGCAAGCGCGAGCACGATTCCAGTCACTACAAATTCGCGAACTGTGGCGTGGGCTAGAATCCAGATGATCGCGAGAATCGCCAGCGCGGGCACAATTTTCATTCCGGGGAAATTGAAGGGCTCACCATCCGAGCGCACATCGCGTTGCACCAAGACCCAGCAGCCGGCGCAGCAAAGCAGATACATCAACAACACGGCGACGTTCGAAAGTACCGCCAGCCGTTCGAAGGTGCCGCTGATCGAGAGCATAAAGGCCAACACCGCGTAAGTAATGATCGCGACGTCTGGTGATCGATAGCGCGGATGAACGTGCGCGAAAAACTGCGGCAACGCGCCATCGCGGCCGAAAGCAAAGATCATTCGCGGTGAACTCAGAATGTCGCTCGTCACAAATCCGAATGCGGAGATGGTGGCTCCGGCCAGAAGAATCGTGCGGCCTAAGTTGCCGAGAAATGTCGCCGCCGATTCGGCAAGAGGTGCGTCAGGATGATTCGCAAGATCGGCGCCGAGCGTACCCTGCGCTACGAGTTGGATCAGGATGTAAATGACCGTGGTGACGACGAGCGCCAGATATGCCGAGCGCGGAACGGTGCGCGCCGGATTCTTCACTTCGCCGCTCGGAATCAACGCCACCTCGATTCCTACGAAGGCGAAAATCAGCAGAATCACTGCGTCACCTAACGACTTGCTGCCGGGCCAACCGATCCAAGAAAGATTCGGCGCGTGAATGAAAAATATTCCTACGCAAACGAACAGCAACAGAGGCAGAAGCTTTGCCACGGTGATCACGGTCACCGCACCCGCGCCTTGGCGCACGCCGCGGATGTTGATTAGTACGAGCGAACCATAAACGGCGAGCATGACGATAATGCGCATCAGGGGACTGCCGAGGAATGGAACGACGAGGGCAACTGAATTCGCGAGGTCAACGATACGCGGCTGCCGGCGATCGCGAAACAAGTGACGAACAACACCATCGCAACGGCACAACAGACAAATGCGAGTGGCGCGGCGGGTCCTAGTCCTCTGGCAACTGTCGCTGGAATTACGAAAATTCCCGCACCGATTGTGGAGCTGACAATATTCGCGGTGAGAGCTGGAATCCCGATGCCGCGGACCAGCTGATGATCGACGCGCTCCGCTTGTTCGATCGACATCGTCGTTTCATTGGCCATTGGCGCATCCTGTGTGATTCAGTTGTCCGAGGCAAGACTGCCGGTTGAACTTCGCGGACAGTGGCAGCTTGTTCGCACGATAAATCGATCCGGTACCAGAGAATCCGAAGTGTTGGGCGGCGCGTAAAGCCCAATATCCTGTAGCTGGTGCAGCTCCGCACCCTCCAAATTGTGTGATTTTGCGCTTGTAAGCCTCTAAAGCTCACTATATTGAACAGCCAAGGTCGAACCTTTCGGCCTGCACATGCACTTACAATCGCTCGAGCTCCTCGGCTTCAAATCGTTCGCCGATAAAACGATTTTTGATTTTCACGAAGGCATCACCGCTATTGTCGGGCCGAACGGCTGCGGGAAATCGAATGTGCTTGACGCCGTGCGCTGGGTCTTGGGCGAACAGTCCGCCAAATCGCTTCGCGGCGACGAGATGGCCGACGTTATTTTCAACGGCACCGACGCGCGCAAGCCTGTGGGCTTTGCGGAGGTCTCTGTCACCTTCGCCGATTGCGCAAAGGAGCTGGCAGTCGACTGGCACGACGTACGGGTAACCCGCCGCGTGTATCGCGACGGCAATTCCGAATACCTGCTTAACAAAACACCCTGCCGGCTTCGCGACATTCAAAATCTTTTTGCCGACACCGGCATCGCGCGGACTGCTTACTCGATGATGGAACAGGGCAAGATCGACATGATCTTAAGCTCGCGTCCGGAAGATCGCCGCGCGGTTTTTGAAGAAGCGGCCGGGATTACAAAATATAAAACGCAAAAACGCGACGCGCTGCGCAAGCTCGAAGCGATCGAGGCAAATCTTTTGCGTATTGGTGACGTTATCAAGGAAGTAAAGCGCCAGATCGGCTCGTTGCAGCGACAGGCGGGCAAGGCGCGGCGCTACCAGGCATTGCACGCGGAGCTTCGCATACTCGATACCCATCATTCGCGCAAACAGCTCGATTCGCGTGAAGCTGAGCTTGCCCATTGTCTCGCAGAGATTGAGCAGCTTGGCGAATCGGAAGAGACGAGCCGCGCTAAGATCAACAGCAGCGAAAATCAGCTCACCGAGCAGCGTCGCGCGCTGGACGACATTGATGCACAGATTGCCGATGGCCGCAGCGAATTACAACGTCTGCAAGGCGAAATCAGCACGAATCAAAATCGAATCCAATTCAATCGGCAACGCGCCGAAGAATTGGCAGAGTTAATCAAGCGCTCCCGAAAAGAGATCGCCGCGGCCGAAGCAAAGCGCACCCAGCAAGGAAAAGAAATACAGGACGCGAACGCGCTGATTGAAAAAACGGACCAATTTCTCCAGACCAACGAAGCCGAACTGGCAAAGGTTACTGACTTAATTTCGCACCTTCGCGGCGAGCAGAGCGAGCACAATTCGAAACTTGAAGCGCTGCAATTGTCGCTCTCGAAAAACGAGAAGCGAATCGGAGAACTGGAAGACGAAATCTCCGGACTTGCGATTCGCCGCGAAACCACGGAGGAAAATCGGCGCACTCTCGGGATCGCGATTTCGGACGCACAGGCAGTTCGGGACAAACTTCAGAAAGAGATCAGCACCGCGCACGCTGCTGCAGAAACCGCGCGAAAGAATCTCGATCTTCTAAAGACAAAATCGCAGGCCAGCGAAACAACCTTGCGGCAGCATCAACAACTTCGGGCCGGCACTGAAAAGAGTCTGGCGGAAGTCGAACGTGCACTGACGGAAAAAGCATCACGCCTTGAAATTCTGCGTCAGCTTAACGAAGAAGGCGAAGGACTCGCACAAGGTTCACAAGCCGTCCTCAAAGGGCTTGATGACCGGTCGCGAATCCAGCCTGCGCTGGCCGGAGCCTTTGTTTCAAATCTCGATGTTGATTCAGAATATATCGCCGCGATCGAGGGCGCCCTGGGTCGAAATCTGCAAGCGATTGTTCTGAAAGATGCACAGCTCGCGCTTGAAATCATTGCGGCATTGAAGGAAAAGAAACTCGGACAAGCTGCTCTTGTCCTTCCGAAACTCTGTGGCTCCGCGCCGAAAGCGCACTCACCGGTCCTCCCAAAAAAAGGCCTCGCCTGGGCTATCGACAAGGTGAAAGCGCCAGATTCTCTTGCGTTATTGGTGGCACGGTTGCTGCACAACATCGTAATTTTTCGCGATCTCGAAGCAGCCTTGGCTTTCAAGAAACATGGAAACGATTGTGCCGCCGCGACGCTCGCCGGGGAATTCATTTCAGCGGAGGGGATTGTTTTTGGCGGCAGCCGGGACGCGTCTGCCGATTCGTTGCTCGAACGCAGAGCGCGGATGGCGGCTCTGAACACAGATTATTCCGAACTCCGCAAACAACGGGACGCGCTGTTACAAAAACGCGACGAAGCAAATGCAATATTGGAGAAAGCAAGGGGCGAATTTGAAGAAGCCCGCTGCCGATGTGAGTCTGCTGATCGGGAACAGTCGGGCTCGGAGAATAGGATTCTTTTCCTGGAACGAGAATTGCAGGCGAGCGAACAGAAGGTTGACCAACTTCGCTCGGAGCAGACAGTCCTCGCGCAGCAAATCCAAACTGCAGACGAACGGATCGCAAACTTAGAAGAAGAATTGACCTCAGAGCGCACTGCTCTGGAAGCGCAGCAAAATCAGCAGCTCGAGATCCAGGCTGCGCACGAGAAAGCAACAAAGAGTGAAGGCGAGGCGACAGAGCAGGTCAACAGGCTACGCCTTGTGCTCGCTACGGAGCGACAGCGTTACGAAAACCTTATCGCACAGCGCAAGCCCATGACCGCACGGGAAGTTGAACTCGTTGAGACAATCGCGGCTCGGCAGGCGGAGATCGTGAATTTCGAAGAGCGATTGGCCGCGCAAGCGGGCGAATCGAAGGACGCTGAAGCCGCTATCGAGAAACAGAATGCCCAACGCGCCGAACTGGAGGCCGCCGTTGCCTCACTGGCCGATCAGCGGGCGGAACGCTCATCCGCAATGAACGAAATGGAGTCGAGCCTGCGCGTAGTCCGAAACTCCGTGAATGAGCTGCACGATTTGCGTTCAAAACAGCAAGTTCGTCAGGCACAGTTGCAGTTGCAAATCGATAATCTCGCCGAACATATCTCGCGCCGTTATCAAATTGACCTGGGCGCATTTAATCTGGACCAAGCAGCGTTCGAAAAGACTTTGCGCGTGCAACTCAAACGGCGTCAAGGTGAATCGAGCGCTCGGTCGCTCGATGCTGATAATGGCGGCGAAGCCGCGTCGAATGGAACATTGCGCTCGGAGAGCACGGCACACCGAGATGTCGATCTTGCCCAGGTGGACGTGCAACAGCTAATTGCCGATCTTACCCGCCAACTCGATAACATGGGCCCAGTCAATCTGGATGCGGTGCATGAGTACGACGAGCTTGAAGAGCGTTATCGTTTTCTCGAAAACCAAAACAACGACCTAACGGCCTCCCGGCGCGAGTTGTTCGACGTGATTGCGCAAATCAATTCGACCACAAGGAAATTGTTCTCGGAGACCTTCGCGCAGGTGAACTGCGGGATTGAGATCAGCGCCAAGCCGCCGGGCAAACAACTGCAAAGCGTCTCGTTGCTAAGCGGAGGCGAGCGCGCCATGACGGCGGTCGCGTTGCTGTTCGCGATTTACATGGTGCGACCGAGTCCGTTCTGCATTCTCGACGAAGTGGATGCGCCACTCGATGAAGGCAACATCAACTGCTTCATCCGGGTGTTGGAGCGATTCGTAAACCAGAGCCAGTTCATTATCATGACCCACAACAAACGCACGATTGCAAAAGCGGACGTGCTTTACGGAGTGACAATGGAGGAGCGCGGAGTGAGCAAGCTCGTTGGAATGAAATTAACCGCTCCGCGGCAGGTCCCAACCGAGGTGGCGTCGAACGGAGAAGAACAGACGCCGAGTCAGCGTCATTTATCGCTCGAAGGCTCAGGGGCAAAGCGGAGCTTCGCCGCGCGGTAAGATAGCTCGCGCACTGTGCGCGGTCTTTTCTGGCAGGATTCAGAAAAAATTTTGCGCGTATTTGTCGATCTTGGGTAAAATTGGCTGATGCTTCAGACGGCGCAGCGCACCGCAAAATCAAAAACCAAAAAGCCCGCGCTGCCGCATGAGCGGTTTCTGGAAGCGTTTCGCTGGATGCTGCTCGCACGCACGCTCGAAGAAAAGCTCGTCAGTCTATACCGAGGCGGCTTGATTACAGGCGGGGTCTATATCGGCAAAGGTCAGGAAGCGGTCAGCGTCGCGTGCGGCTTGTTTTTGCAAAAAAACGACATCTTCGCGCCATTGATTCGCGATCAGGCAGGCCGAGCCGCGTTTGGCGAACCACTTATCGACGTAACGCGCACTTATCTTGGTTCGCGCCAGGGTCCAATGCGCGGGCGTGATGGCAACATTCATCGTGGCCATCCGCGCAAGAACGAATTGGCAATGATCAGTCATCTTGGGGCCATGATTTCCGTGACAGTCGGCGCGTTGATGGCGAAACGATTCCGAGGCGAAAAGGGATTCATCGGCCTGAGTTGCATCGGCGAAGGCGGAATGCAGACGGGCTCGTTTCACGAAGGAATGAACATTGCCGCTGTTGAGCAGGTGCCGCTGGTCGTCGTCGCGACCAATAATCATTACGCTTACTCAACACCGAACGAGCGCGAATTCGCCTGTCATGATTTGGTTGATCGCGCGATCGGATATGGATTTGAGGGTTACAGTCTCGATGGAACGGATCTCGCTGCCTGCCTCGATGTGATCGGCAGCGCGGTGAAACGCGCGCGCGCAGGACGTCCGCCGCAGTTGGTCGTTGCTTCCGTCCTGCGCCTGTCCGGTCACGGCGAACATGACGATGCAAGTTACGTAACGGACGAGATTAAACGTGAACCGTTTGCGCGCGATTGTTTGAAAGTCACTGAGCAGACGATTGTCGATCTTAAATTGGTCGACTCGGAGACACTGGCGGGGTGGCGTCGACATGCAGCCGCGCAGGTGGACGAGGCAATTTCTACAGCGCAGAAAGAGGCCCCACCGGAAGGCGATAAAGAAGATTGGTGCGCAATCTCTACCCGCAGCCTTGTTGATTCTCTGGAATGAGCATCACGTATCTGGAGGCGATCCGCGAGGCGCAGGCGAAATTGCTTCGCGACAACGAAGACGTTTTTATCTACGGGCAGGATGTCGGCGGAACATTTGGTGGCGCCTTTAAAGCAACGAAAGGTCTCGCTAAAGAGTTTCCCGGGCGCGTGTTGAACACGCCGATCAGCGAAGACGCGATGGTTGGGACTGCAATCGGGGCCGCGATGCATGGGATGCGGCCGATTGTCGAAATGCAATTTGCCGACTTTTCCAGCACCGCGCTCAATCAAATCTTAAACAACGCCGGGACGCATTATTGGCGGACGGACGTTCCAATTCCCATCACGGTACGTTTGCCCTCTGGTGGCACAAAAGGCAGCGGGCCGTTTCACAGTCAGTCGATGGAATCGATCTACGCGCATTATCCGGGGCTCATCGTAATGACGCCGGCGACCGTAGAAGACGCCTACACCATGCTCATTGAAGCGGTGGCGATCGATGATCCGGTCATATACTGCGAACACAAATATCTCTATTATCACCTTAAGGCAGAGAAACTGCCGACCGAAGGCTTGCCCACAGGCAAAGCGCGCATCGCGCGGGAAGGGCGCGACCTGACCGTTGCCACCTACAGCGCGATGCTGCACGAAGCACTCGCGGTCGCGGAACAATTGGCCAGCGAAGGTTTTGAAACTGAAGTTGTCGATCTTCGTTCCGTTAAGCCGCTTGATACCAATACTGTTCTCGCGTCAGTTGCGCGCACGGGTCGCTTGCTTTGCGTCGGAGAATCATTTCCGTGGGGCAGCGCAACGGCTGAGATTATCGCACGTGTCACAGCGGAAGGCTTTCATCTGCTAGACGCGGCACCGCAGCGCCTAAACGCGAAAGATACACCCATCCCGTATCATCCGAATCTCTGGTCAGCGCATCGCCCGAACACAAAAGAGATTGCGAGAAAGGCCCGGGCTCTCCTCCGAGAATAGGAATTTATGGCGCAGGTTCCGATCATCATGCCGCAGCTAGGCGAATCGATCGCCGAAGCCACCATCGTCGATATCAAAGTGAAGGCCGGCGACGAAGTCGTGGCCGATCAGGAAATTCTCGATGTCGAAACGAACAAGGCCGTCATGGGCGTGACCACGCCGTGCAAAGGCAAGATCGACAAAATTACTGTGCAATTGAAGGAAACGTATCCAGTCGGCGCGGTGCTCGGCTACGTGGAAGCGAGCGAGGCAGACGCAGCAAGATTCAAGAAAGCGGTCCCGGAACCTCCAAAGGGAACTGTGTCAATGGAAATTCCCGGGCGCGAAGAACAGGCTGCCATCGCAGCACGCCAGAGGGATGGTGAAGGCGTAAGACGCACTGGCGGGCTGCCCGTTCCTGCCGTCGCAAAAGGCGCCGGATTTTTGTCCCCGCGGGTGCGTGCGCGCATGGAGGAGTTGCAGCTAACCAACGCTGATCTTGCCGGAATTCCTCCGACCGGCGCGGGAAATCGCGTCACGATCAAAGATCTGGAGAATTTTCTGCATAAGATCGAGAACCAGCAGACGGAAGAAGCTTCCGCGATTCGGGCAGGCGTCGCTGATGCGATGCGGCGGAGTTGGACGCGGCCGCTCTCAACGATTGGTTCGTCAGTGAATCTCGATCCGGTATTACGGGATCGACAATCGCGCGATCCAAAGCCCGGCCCCGGGCTTTACGCTTTGCGCGCGCTTGCTCTCGCCCTTGCCCAAAATCCAAGCGCAGCCGCAAAATTAATCGGCAGCCGCGTTGTACAATCGAACTCCATCGACGTGGGCATCGCCGTCGAAGCCGAGGATGGAATTATGGTGCCGGTCATTCGTTCCGCTGACAAAACGTCTCTTGCCGATCTTACGGCGAAATACAAGGAACTTGTCGATCTTGCGCGGCAACGACGAATTTCGCCCGACATGCAATTTGGCGGCATCGCGACTGTTTCAAACTTCGGCACCTTCGGAATGGAATGGGGCACCCCAATTCCATTACCCGATCAAACATTGTTGCTCGGCCTCGGCGTGGGAAAGAAAGTTCCTTCGTGGGATGAAGATAAAAAAGAGTTTGTTCCCAAGACCGAGGCGCAGATCACGTTAAGTTTCGATCATCGCAGCATCGACGGCGGCGGCGCGGGTCGTTTGCTCAAACGTGTAATCGAGCTGCTGCAAGATCCAAAAAAACTATGATTGATTTCCTGGTGGGGCGAGACTCGGCTTGCCTTGAGCCTGCCGAACGGAAGCCGATGATTGATCGCTCCAACCTGCGCTGAGAAATCGCAGCGAAAAAGCTAAACACAACCACCAGAACGGACGCGATGGCTGCTCCGGTTCCCCAAATCAGCCAATATGGTCGATAGGTGAGAATGACCCGCCCATGCGCGCCGGCTGGGACTTCGACAACAGGAAATAATCCGCGATAAGACGTGACGGCGAGTTTTTGATTGCCCAGTTTTGCTTTGTATCCGCGAAAGTATGGCCTGGAAAAAGTGAGCAAAGCCGGCCGATGCGCCTTTGGAACATCGACATCTACTTCGACGCGATTTCGCAAATCATTGATTCGTGAAATCGTAGCGGAAGCAAATTGCTCGCTAGACCGTGAAGGAATTGACGCAACCGAGCGCACGCGCGCGAATGGAGCGCCGCGCCGATGAAAGACTCGTCCTTCATCAGTTGTAAGAACCGCTTCCCATTCGGAGGTCGGCTGGGGCGTGATATCCAATTCTCGCGCCACAACGACCCCGTCCACACCAAGTCGTGCCAAGTCACCTCCTTCGCCAGCTTGGTCATGAAGTAGATACTTTCCCACTTCGGGATCAATCTCTCCGTGAACCGTCGTTCCGAATTTACGTGCTACACCCGCAGGCCGGATTGGGCTGTAACCGTTGATGAAACGAAGCTGTCCCCACATCGATGTGCTCCCCAATCGCACAATTTGTCCGACCGATTCCGGTTTTTTTCCCGTACGATATGTCTGCTCGGCCCATAGATAGAGACTGAGATAAAGGCGGCGCGAATCAAGCGGTGACGACCTAATCAGTTCTTGCGACAGATTGTATTTCGGGACACCGCAGTTCGGCGGGATGCAAAGATATGTCGAAAGAAACGCCAGAAATGTGATCGCTACCGGTACCCATCCGCCAAGTTCGGAATTGCGTAAAAGAAGCTCCAAAAAATACCAAAGCACGGCGAGCCCGAGAAAAATCCAGGTCAACGGAAAAGCGTAGGGGCCGCCCGTTTGAAAGATGGACATCGTTAGGGCTATCAAGATAACGAGTGCGAGCGCTGTTGTAGCCGGTGTCAATGACCCCGGCCATCGGAGAGTCGGCCCCGTACCACGCCAAGTTTGCAGCGCTTCTGCCGCGCAAACTGCGAGAATGAGATGGAAAAATGGAAGCCAGCGAAAACTCCACCGAAACAGCCCCGCGGCTGGTAGCATCGCGAGCACGAGCACAAGCACGAGCGAGGTCAGCTCCCATTTGATTCGCCTAACGAGCGTGCGATCGCGCCAGATGAATCCAGCAATGAGCGCAACGGGAGCAACCAAGCCGCACGCCAATTCCGTCGCGGTATGCGGAATCAGACGTGAGGAGAACATGGTCCATTTCACAGTCCAGCAGGGAAGAATTAATCCTGGCAGCGCCGCAGGCGGAACGAGCCATTGCCAATGCTCTGAGGCCGGCTGCAGCTCGCGCGCTGAACCTCGAACGTAATCAAGAATTGCCAACCATGCCGGCGCAGAAAGTCCGAATCCGAGCAGGGTGCCGAAAGCCAACGGCAAGATTGACAAGACGTTTCGCGTTTGAGCTAACGACTTGATCGTTAACCAGACCAGCAACAGCGCCAGCATAACCACCGCGTAAGGAAAGCCGCCAGTAATGACGAGGTAGACAAAGGGCCCCGGCCAGAGAAATCTCCATTTCGTTCTTCGTACATCCAACGCGTGCTCCATTCCCCACCATGCCCATGGCAGCCACGCGAAAGCCCCGAGCGCGCCGAACCAATCAGTCGCGCCCCAGCAAATGATCCAGCCGTTCAAAGAGGCGACCAGCGCAACCAAGATTGAGAGTGAAATTGAAAATCGACGATCGCGTGCGAGCAAGAATGCGCCGATTGCCAGAACAAAAAGATGCGTGATGGAAAGAGCGGCTGCCTGTTGCGGAAATGTCAGCGGAAACTTCCAAATCAGGATGACGGCCGCATTCACAAAGACGGAGAACGTGCCGTACTGAAATTCCCCGGCGAGATTGCCACAGACCCAGGAGTAAGGACTCAGGAGCGGCCAATGGCCTTCGGACCAACTGCGCGCCACATCGGCGAACACGGGCAGCACCGATATTTCATAATCGTCGTTCCAAAAAACGAGCGGATCATGCCAAAGCAGAATGAGGCAAAATCCGACGATTAGTAGACCGGCTCCGAGCGCGCCGAAGAAATTTAGCCACCGATTAACACAGATTTTCACAGATGGAGAAAGAGACAAAATCCCTCACCTTCATCCGCTTCCCCTGGGAAAGGAGAGAGAGTGGGACGAGTAATCGTTTCTCCTGATCTGTGTTTCATCCGTGTTCATCCGTGGCAAGAATGTTTTGAATTCACAGCACCACCGGCTTGCCCTCCGTCATGACGAGGACCTTTTCCTCAATGCCGTATGTGCGCGCGCTTGCGACCAATCGTTGTGGAGGCTCATGAAGCGGTTCAAAGCCGAGGCGAAAAGTCCCGTAATGCATCGGAATCAAAGTCTTGGCGCGAAGTTCGAGAAAGGCCTTCACTGCTTCTTCCGGGTTCATGTGAACTTGGCGACCGCTGGGCGCTTCGTAGGCGCCGATGGGAAGCAAGGCGATATCGATCTTGTAGCGGTCGCCAATTTCTTTGAATCCCGGAAAGTATGCGCTGTCGCCGCAGTGAAAAATCGTGCGGCCGTCCACCGCTATGACAAATCCGCCGAAGTCGCGATGCAAGTCTGCGAGAAACCGCGCGCCCCAGTGGTGACATGGCGTGAGCGAAATCTTAAGCGGCCCGAGTCCCACCGTCTGCCAGTAATCAAGCTCGTGCACAATGTGGAAACCGAGATCGTG
>QHNJ01000115.1 GCA_003218395.1 Verrucomicrobiota bacterium | reverse complement strand
AAGGATTGATGAGTCATCTCTTTCGCGAATACGCACCGTTCAAAGGCGAAATAGGAGGACGCGATCGCGGTGTGATGGTGTCGATGGAATCGGGGGTCAGCACGGCTTACGCGCTCAACAACATTCAGGAACGCGGCCGGCTTTTCATTGGGGCACAGGAAGATGTTTATGTGGGAATGATCGTCGGTGAAAACGCGCGACCGGAAGATTTGCCGGTGAATCCGTGCAAGGCCAAACATCTAACTAACATGAGAAGCCAGGGTGAAGGCAAAGGGATTCAACTCGAAGCGCCGCTGGGCATGACTCTGGAGCGCGCGATTGAGTACATCGACATCGACGAATATGTGGAAGCGACGCCAAAATCGCTCCGGCTCCGCAAGCGCATTCTGGACGCGACCGCGCGGAAGCGCGCTGCCCAAGCGGCAGCCTAGTTTGCGCTGCTGGGATGCCGTGACGGCCGCTTTTACGGGGCCTGGTCTGAGCAAAAAAAAGCAAAAAAACTTGCTTGACGTTTTGAGAGTCTTTTTGGCAAACTAATAAATTCAAGTCGTTTATCGAAAACTCTAACCCCTAATTCGCAGCTAAAAATATATGGAAACTCCTCGTTGGTTTAGTCGAAATCATCTTCTCTCACAATTCCGGATCGCAAGTGTGGTCACACTAATGTCCGCCGCAGCGGCAATGGCCTTCGTCGCGGCGAAACCATCTGGCCCATTCTTATTGGGGAAATCAGACAATACGGATCAAGCGATCAACAAATTCAGACAGGATCGCGATCAAATTGGCGGCAACAGGCGAGCCATGCCTGGTCCGGAAACAGATCGCGGGCCAGTCGCCGCCGCTGAAGAAGCTTATGCGAATCGCGCCTACCCGGCTAGCGACGTTCCGTTCAGGGTAACGCGGAACGCGCAGAGGGCGTGGGCGAACGTGCTGTCAATGTCACAACCCTCGGCTAACCCCTGGACCCTCATAGGCCCGAGCACAGCGAATTTTCCTGATATTTTGACTTTCAGTGGACGCGACTACACAACCTCCGGCCGCATTACTGCGCTAGCCATTGCGCCGACTTGCACAAACAGCAACTGCACACTTTGGGTTGGAGCCGCTGGCGGCGGTGTCTGGCGCACGAACAACGCGCTCGCAAACCCGCCAAACTGGACATTCGTCTCGGGCAGCTTTGCGACCAATGCGATCGGGACGCTGACTTACGACGCTACAACCGGCACGCTCTACGCAGGAACCGGCGAGCCCAACGCGTCAGGTGATTCGGAGGCTGGTTTTGGTATTTACAAATCGATCGACAACGGCAACACGTGGACACACCTGGATGCGAACACAAAGGTCCGGGCGATGCCGACCTCGTGCGGGGTCGCGCCCAAGTATACCGGCCCGGCTTTCGACGGGCGCGCGATTTCATCGATCGTGGTTAGCGGAAACACGATGTACGTCGGTTCCACGCGCGCCGTGCGCGGAGTGAGCTCCGTTACGGGTGGGGTCGTCACCCTGGCTCCGGGCCTTCCGCCATTCGGGCTGTGGAAGTCCACCGACGGCGGCGCAAACTTCACGCTGCTCAGCCCCGAAGGCATCTGCCTAAACCCGTTGCTAGAGGGCGATGCTGGAAGAATCCAATCGACCTTTGGCTCGGCGCGTGGCGTTAATCACATCGAATTCGACCCGAATTACCTGGCAAATAGCACGCTCTATGCGGCTGCATTTCCCAGGATTGACCTAACCGGCGGCGGAGGCGTCTGGCGCTCCAACGATGATGGCGCTACCTTTACACAGATTTACACGCCGCTCGCTCCCGCCAATATTAATGATCGGGCCGAGTTCGCGGTCACGACCGTCAGCGGGCTGACCAGGATGTATGTCGGTGATGGCAACACCGGTTCACCGACTGCACATGTTTTTCGCAGTGATGACGTCGCGACTGGCGTGCCGGCGTTTATCGATCTGACGGCGATGGAGTCGCCAGCTGGCCAAACTGATAACTATTGCACAGGGCAGTGCTGGTACGACAATTTTGTCGTCACGCCGGCGGGTAATCCGGACACCGTGTATATCGGCGGCTCATTCGACTATGGGACGTACGGGTTCGCGACAAATGGCCGCGGCGTTCTCTACTCGACCGATGCTGGTGCGTCGTTCACCGACATGACATGGGATTCGACGACGAAGCCGACACCGCCGGGAAGCTGTTGCCAACCTAATCCGATTGCGCCGAATGGAATGCATCCGGACCAGCATGGGTTCGTCGTTAGCCCAGGTAACCCGGGCCTCTTCTTCGATGGTTCCGACGGCGGTCTGGTGCGCTCGGACGGAGCGTTCGCGGACATCTCATCGCAGTGCACCACCTACCGTACAACACTCAGCGGAAATGATCTGTTATTGTGCCAGCAACTCCTGTCGCGTGTGCCGACGCACCTCTACAGCCTGAACAAGGGGCTCTCGACTTTGCAGTTCCAGAGCCTCTCGGTCGCTGCCGATAACTCTGCGCACGTGCAGGGCGGCACACAGGATAATGGCACATTTGATAGGACCAGTTCTTCCCTTACATGGCCGCAAGAGATTTATGGCGACGGTGGCCAGTCGGGCTTCAACGTCGGCAACTCCGCGCAGCGCTTCAACACCTTCTTCGCAAATTACACCGATGCGAACTTCCAGAACGGCGATCCGAGCAAGTGGGTCGTTATCTCTGGTCCGCTGTTCGCCGAGACCTCGGCATTCTACAAGCCGATCATCGCGGACCCGTTTGTTGCCGGGACGATCTTCCTGGGCGAGCAGAGCGTGTGGCGGACGCAGGATTGGGGCGGCGATCAGGCGACCCTTGAGGCGAACTGCCCTGAGTTCACGACTCTCGGAAACCAACCTGGGTGCGGTGACTTCGTCATCATCGGAGACGGCGTTCCATCGACGCAGCTGACCTCTGCGCTATGGGGCGATCGCTCCCTCGGCACTGTCGCGGCAGTTGTCCGGAGCTCAACCGATTCAAGTACAATGTGGGCGGCGACGTCAACCGGCCGAGTGTTCTTCTCGAGCAACGCCGATGCAGCGGCAGCCTCAGTCGTCTGGGAGCGGCTCGACTCCTCGTCAAGCGTCGATCCGAACCGGTTTGTGAGCGGCATCACGATTGATCCGGCGGATTCAAATCACGCTTGGATTTCGTACTCGAGCTATAGCTCCCTGACTCCGGCGACGCCAGGCCACGTCTTCGAAGTGACCCGAACCGGGCCTTCGACGGCGACGTGGACGAGCCTCGATGGATCGGGAGCGACGGCGTTCCCAGACTTCCCGGCGACAGCTATTGCTCGTGATTCAGTTGGTGCTGGTAACGGCGACCTCTATGTGTCTAACGACTGGGGCGTCCTAAGACTGCCAAATGGTTCGACCAACTGGGAAGTTGCCGGCACCGGCCTACCGAAGGCCGAAGTGGCGGGTCTGACGATCGTGTCGCCCTCGCGCGTGCTCTACGCGGCAACGCACGGACGCAGCGCCTGGAAGTTGAAACTGCCGTAAAAGTTGGGTTAAGTTTCTTGGGCGGGATAGACAAAATCTATCCCGCCCATTCTTATGTTGGCACAGGCTTCTCCGCCACGGGACAGATTCGCCGTGGCGAACACCCTGTGGGGTGAGCAGGCGTCTCGCCAGCTACTCGAAATGCAACAATCAGGATGACCGCGTGCCGCACAGATCAGCACAATGGACAGATTCGTTCAGTGGCGAACAAAAGCGCCAAATGAACGTGCGACGCGGTTGCGCATCTAATCGTTCAAGCGGTAAATTCCAATTGGCTGTCACCGTTATGTCGTCGTTCTTTAAGTGTCTCATTGCCGTTTGCATCTTCTCGGTGGTCGCTGGTATGGCCACCGAGCCGCCGGGCTTCGTGGAAGGACATTTGAAGATTCTCTCGCTCAGGGAGGTTGAGCTTGCCGATGGAAACGCGCCTGCGATCACGGCTGAAAACTATGCCGAATATCCGCTGATTATCTTGAGTCACGACGGAAAAAAAGAAATCGCGCGGGTTACTGCGGACGGGAATGGAAACTATCGCACTGCATTGCCGCCGGGCGATTATGTCTTGGATGTGCAACGACGCGCGCGCGGTCATGTTCGCGCGAAACCACAACGATTCACGGTTGTTTCGGACCAGACTGTCCGCGTCGACATGGATATCGACACGGGTGTCCGCTAGTTTGGTTCTTTATGCCGCCGTTCAGCGCTGTTATTCTGTGTGGAGGGAATCTCTCAGAGCACTTTGCACATTCGGCCAACGTTGTGCGGCCGAACCTGCTTGAAAGAAAACAAAATTCGACGGACGGCTCGTAGCGAAATCCCTACCCTATTTTACCCTTCCCAGAAAAACTTCGTTGGGCGATGGATTTCCCGCGGCAAGCTTTTGTGTACCGGGCAATTGAGCGCTGTTTGCTCCAGTACGTCGCGCTGCGGATGATCAGCTGGAAGCGGAATGTGAACTTCGGACGGTAATCCAACGATTCGGCGCGGCGCATCCTTCGACATCTCCTTTTGCACTGACACGGTCATTCCGCGAAGATCGACACCAAGCTCCTGCGCTTTGATTCCCATGGTCGTGCTCATGCAGGTGCCGAGAGCCGTGGCCACGAGGTCGGTAGGCGAAAATGCTTCGCCTTTGCCTTTATTATCCGTCGGCGCGTCGGTCGAGAGCTTTGATTGAGACGGACCGTGTGTAGCGTCGCAATGCAAAGCGCCGGTATATTTGATGGAGACTTTGACCATGTCGAATTATGCGACGCATAGGGCCCTTTGATTCCTCACGAAATACGCGGGTAAGATCCGCATCCTCGCGAATGATCATGTCAGTGTCGTGTTTCTTTAAGTTGTCATTCTGCCAGCCTTCGTTCCACCAGCAGAAACCAACAATGCCCGGCCAGCGGCTTGAGAATAAATCTTCCAGCGCAGCTTTCGCCCACGTTGCGGCATCGGCGTGCGGATTGTGCAGGTCACAACCAAACTCGGCGATAATGATTGGTTTGCCCGGTGCGATTTTCACAAGGCGCGGATAGGCCTCGCGCATTTTGAACGCGAAACTCTCAGTGCCATCGCGGGTCATGGGAGTGGTTGGTCCGTAGGCGCTGAGAGCGACCCAGTCGCAATAGGTCTCACCCGGAAAATAATTCTCGAAGCGGTTCCATTTCTTCTCTGGCTCATCGAGCCAGTTCACGTGCCAGACCCACTGGAGATTATCTGCGCCCTCGACACGCATCAGATTGACGATATGCCGGTAAGCCGCAACGTAGCGCGCTGGGCCTTCCTTCGGTCCCCCATTCCAATTGCCGTTCCAGCTAAACCAGTTTCCGTTCGGCTCCGTTCCCCACTCGATTAAAATCGGCGAGCCAAAATTCTTAGCGTCGCGCGCCCAGGCGCGAAGATCAGCATCGAAATCGCCAGCGATAATTTTCTGAATCGAAAAAGTTTTCTCCGAATGCCCTTGCTCGACGTTGGATCGCAGCATCAAGCGGACATATGGAATCTTTTTCAAGTCCCGGACCCAGCTACACATCGTCACTGGAAATTTGCGGGATTCAAACCAGTTGTCTGAAAAGTAAATCCAAGCGGTTTGTTTGCCGACTGCTTGCTCGTAACGCTCGACGTCACCTGGCGTGACATCGTGTTCGGTCGGATCGTGTTCGTCAGTTCCAACGCCGCCCCAATAGAATCCATGATAAAGCTTTCCCTCCGGCGGCACGACATGCCCTGCTTGGGCATAAGCATACGCGATGCAGAATGGCGCAAGCAAAGATCGACACAAAATTTTTGTCATTCTTCTGCAGTGGCGGTCTACCCGGAAACCTACAATGAAAAATCCCGCGCTCATAGAGCACCGCTACGAAAGGCCGAGCAACTCCTCTTAGTTGCCTCTCGCAAGGCGTGGCTACGAAATCATTCGTGTTTCCTCAATTTTCTTTTGATTGACTGCCGGTTCGGTTACCGTTAGATAGTTTAGAAAGGGAGTCGCCGCGTAGTCCCCACGACGATTCGAAGCGGCGCGATTGATTTGCCACTTGTGGAGGGCCGGGGCTGGCGGTGAGCGTGAAATGGCGAAGAAGACGACGCCGGATGTAAAAGATACGGTATGGGGCGTCTACGCCCTGCCTAACAACATCCCCCTATGGGCCAATCCGAACTACTTGGAGAACACGTGTCGCGTGTTACCGCCCTCTGATGCTCAGCCCAAGGGTCTGCTCGTGCTGCTACCAGGCCAGGGCGGAGACAGTTCGTACCTGCTTAAGGTAATCAGCAGGCCGATCTACGACAACATCGGCAAGGTCGATATGAGTCTCTACTCGTCCGTATCGCACGACCTACCCAACCCAGGCTACCTGAACGGTCACACCGACAACCAGCTTGTCCGGGCCAAGGACGGCAGCTTCTTGGCCGTGAAGTCGTGCCTGAATTGGGCGCCGATCGCGAACCCAAAGCCATCACAGCGGATCTGCATCCGCGACCGCGAGCCAGACACTCATTTCGGTTGCCGTGGAACAGAGGTAGTTTGGCGAGGGCAGTTGGTCTCCACGCGTGTAGGAGCGGAGTTGGAATGGCAGATGCAGGGATTCATCGATCCGTACGTACTGGGAAATGGGCTGTATGGCTACCCACGTCCACTCGGTTGCCCCGACGATGAGTATCCTAATGGTCGCCCGGTCTCCTCACTCAGCAAGCAATGCAAGGATCCGGTCCCCTGGACGTGCTCGAGTCTGGCCGCCCAATGTAATCAGCTTAAACAGGAGATCAAGAACCTCAAAGAGAAAATCGATGATTACTGTGACCCTGAGCTGATCAAGCACAGCAGTGAACTCGGGGGGAAGTGCAAGGGTTGGGTCAATCAGCTGAACCAGAAGGGGCAGCAGGCGGCTGCCTGGGCCTGCGACCTGCAAGGGTGGTGGACCGCTCCCGGCTCGGATCGTCCGGAGGTGTACGCATGTCCTTTCACGGGATACCTGTATCTCACAGCAACGTTCAAATCGGGACAGTTCCCCTTACCCGACGGGACGACGGCGCCGCACCGAGAGGACACGAGGGTCCTGTTCTCACGCGACCAAGGCAAGAGTTGGGACATGTTAAACTTCGAGGGTAGCCCTATGTCGGGACCGCTGGTCATTACCTCTACTCCCAACGGCCGGCTGTTCTTGTACCACTGGGGGAGAGACAGTACGCGCTTCTACGGCAGGCTGCTCTGTTCGAATATCTTTGACTACAAGAACAACGCGGTACCGAAGATCGCCCAAGTGATCCTGGGCAACGAGCATAAGGTAGGAGTAGATCCCCAGGGCGGCCACTACCTGAGTTACGAACCGCTCCCCAACTCGAAACCACTAGGGATCCTGGAGTACTGGGACATCGTGAATGGCTCCCCCATCAAGACCCAGCCGCCCGACGTGACCATGAAGGAGAACGATGAGACGATCGCCCACCCATCGATCTCCCGCGTGAGCGCGGATGGATCGACAAGCAGGGTCCGAGTCTCGCTGTTGGCATTGAACGTGCACGGTCGAAACATTTACGCGATCGTGGACATCGGCGTCGTCGATCAAGGGGGCCAGCCATCACTCGAGCCTGGATCACTCAGGTTGGCTGGCAGGATCGAAGCGAGGGACCCAGCGAACTACTCGGTGCTTCACGGCACCTTCATCGACCCGGACTACATCAGCATGCCTCCTGACGTGGTATCGAATGCGTCGCTGTTCTACTGGCTTGAGTGGCCGCGGCGAATCCAGCCGAACGAGCCACCGAACTGGACGCTCCCTCAAGACATGTCCGTTCGGGGCTGTATCTTCGACGGTTCGCCGAGTACCCAGTCGAAGATCATCCCGCTGTCGGTCACGAGCGGTGCGCTCCGTTCATGGAAAGACCATGATCCCGGGGGCGACTACATGAGCGGTGGCTTTTTCTACCACAACGGGCTGAACTACCTCGCTCAATGGCGAGAGCCGGATGCGATTCGGGCGAACATCGTTCGCTACATCCCGCAACCCACGATCAACATCAGGGTTCCTTGATGTAACAAAAGAGCCGACCGAGATCGCCCAGGCAGGCTGCAACGAAGCAACTAGTGTCGGTCACCGCTCCTTACCTTAAGGGTCGTTGGAAGAGACGAATGGATGGTCGCGGCGCTTCGATGGGGCCTGCCAGGAGAATGATTTCGTCCTGCGGACGCACCCGCGTCCAGTTAATCGCGTACGCTTTTCACGGTTGCCCGCGCAATACATGGGATTCTCCGCAAACAAACGGGTGAATTCATTATGGCATAAAATTACATATAAAATTTGCGCGCAAGAAGCTCCGCATCAGATAAACTCAACCAAAGGGAACCAACTATGAAAGGCGACTTCAGCCGAGATACGTTTGATCCTTTGAAACACTTCAGCCGCGTGCTGACGCAGCAAGGGCGCGTGTCCCTCGACGCGGACTGGAACGAACAGGCCGACATCACAGCTCACCGGACTGAGACCGAGGCGCGCGATGTGATCGGGCTGTGCGGCGCGCCGAAGCATAATGCGGGATTTAAAATTTTAAACGGAAGCCGCGGTGATTTCACTATCGGAGCTGGGCCATTCTATGTAGACGGTATCCTTTGTCAGAACGACCAAGAGGTCGCGTTTACCAATCAATCCGATTTGCCCGGAACCACGTCGATCAAAGACTCAGGAAGTTATCTTGTTTATCTCGATGTTTGGCAGCGCCATCTGACCGCGTTGGACGATGCAGAGATTCGTGAAGTGTCGCTCGGCGGGCCGGACACGGCGACCCGCGCCAAAATAATTTGGCACGTCAAGATCCTACGCATTGGCGACGTCGGCACGGGGGGGACCTGCGCAGACGATTTGGCGTCTTGGAATGAATTGATTGCACGAAGCACTGGCCGGTTGAGCGCCCGGACCAGACCAGACGAACAATCCGACAAGCCATCCATCGTACCTCCCAGCGCCGGCTTTACTGGATTGGAGAATCAGCTTTACCGCGTCGAAATTCACAACGCCGGCGAGCTTGGAGGCGGCAGTTCGGCACCAACTTTCAAGTGGTCGCGCGATAACGCCTCGATTGTCGCGGCCGTCCAATCGATCGGCAACGGCAAGATCAAATTGACGACAGCACGCCACGATACTGCTTTGGGATTCGGTCCTGGCCAGTGGATCGAAATCACAGACGACCGGCACGACTTGCTGGCTCTGCCCGGCACGCTGGCGCGTATCAGGAAGGTGGAAGACCTCGTGCTAACTGTGGACCCGGCAACAGCCATCCCGCCGGGTACACTGAGCGATTTGGACCTGGCGCTCCACGCCAAGGTGCGCCGCTGGGATTCGCCCGGGCTGTCGGACGTTTCCGTCCCAGTGGGCAACGACCATTTCCTCCCATTAGAAGATGGAGTGGAAGTGAAGTTTGAGAACGGCATCTACAAGACTGGGGATTACTGGATGATTCCGGCCCGGACGGCCACAGGTGACGTGGAGTGGCCGCAAGACACGGCATTGCCGCCGAATCCAGTGCCCCGATTAGCGCACGGCATCGTTTATCACTTCTGCCGCCTAGCGATCATTGAGGTTAGCGACGGCAATGTGGCAGTAATGGAAGACTGCCGTCCTCAGTTCCGACCGTTAACTGAACTTGACCAATCCCGCGGTCGCTACGCTAACAGAGTTGGGCCGCCGGAGGCCGCGGATAAGAAATACTTTGGCAAATACCGTGGCTCGGTGATCGACAACATTGACCCGATGCAGATTGGCCGATTGATGGTGCAGGTGCCGGACATCTCCGGTTTCACCTCCAGCTGGGCGATGCCTTCTGTTCCGTTTGGTGCACCTAAAAAAGTAGCCAGCTCATTGCCCAAGGTGGGCGCTTCGGTTTGGATTGAATTCGAGCAAGGCGATCCTGACCACCCGATTTGGACTGGCTGCTTTTATAGCAACGCCGCAGAAACGCCTCCCTCTTTGAGGAACAGCAAATGAGCGACGAGCTTCCGAAAGACTGGGATAGTCGACCTCCACCTGGTAAACTCGAATGTGATGAAGCCTTTGTCATCGCTGCGAGTGCGTCGAAATAGCATCGTTTTCTTATGTCACCGTACACCGTATAATGAATCATGCGGAAGGCGAGTTCATTTCGCGTTTCCTGAATCTGCTTGGGGTTGCGACCGATCCATCTGGCCTCGTCGATTCGTGAAGTATGAAGAAGAAAGTTGGTGGTAAAGACTTAACAAGGGAAGCGCCGCGCAGTCCACGTATTCGGGTCGGCGGTTACGCAATTCTCGGGCGAACGATCGATAAATGCCGCGCGCTCGTAGCGAGAGACATCGGTGAATATCACTTTGATTGCCCGCTCGATAACACGCTGTTCGGTTTCAAGGGCGTGAAGGCTGACGATTTCAAAGCCCAAATTGAAAACGGAGTGAGCGATCAGGAGATGGTCGAGTGGCTCAACCGCAATGGCAAAAAGAAAACGCCGGAGGAAATCACGCGCTGGGGAATCGAGGTGGAGGCCAGCAGCCTCTACAACGATCCGGAAAAGCGCGACTTCTTCAGCGAAAAGGCCAAGAAACTCGGGCTCGACCCGGCAAAGACGACAACCTTCGAGTGGCTCGAAATCGACGACAGGGCAAGCCACGCAAAGCAAGCGGCATAGTTCGCGCAGCTTGGTTTTCGATCTTACGTCTTAATGAGCGGCGGCGGAATGTCTTCAGTCGGACCGACGTCGATGCCGCGACGGAGTTTGCTGTGGCGCACGCTGTACAGAAAATAAATCGACAAGCCGATGATGAGCCAGATAAAGAAGCGTCCCCATGTTTCCAGCGGCAGGCTCAGCATCAGTACGACGCAAAGGAACACGCCGAGAAGCGGGAACAACGGAACCAACGGAACACGAAACGGCCGAGGCCGGTTGGTCTCTTTACGCCGTAAAATAATCACGCCGAGGCAAACGAGGACAAAGGCAAAAAGCGTTCCGATGTTGGTCAGATCGGCAAGTGAGCCGATGTCTGTAAGCATGGCGACGGCGCCGACAGCGACGCCGGTCCAAATTGTGGTAATGTACGGTGTGCGGAACCGGGGGTGAATTTTCGCGAAATATTGCGGCAGCAGTCCGTCGCGTGCCATGGCCATGAAGATGCGAGGCTGACCGAGTTGGAAAACCAGCAGCACCGAAGTAAGACCAGCGAGCGCCCCGGCACTGATGAGCGCCTGCGCCCAGGGCCGGCCAGCGAAGGCCGTCGCGACCGCGGCCGAATCGCCGAAATAGGTTGTGTATTTTCTCATGCCGGTGAGGACCGCTGCCATCAAGACATAGAGCAGCGTACAAATAATGAGACTGGCGATGATTCCGATCGGCATATCGCGTTGCGGATTTCTGGTTTCCTCGGCCGTAGTCGAGACAGCGTCGAATCCGATGAAGGCGAAAAAGACGATCGCTGCGCCGCTCATCATGCCGCCGATCCCTTTCGGGAGAAACGGATGCCAATTGGTCGGGTGAACCATGAACGCGCCGAACGCTATGACAAAGACGACGACTGCAACCTTAGTGACGACAATGGCAGTGTTCGTGCGCGCGCTCTCCCGAATGCCATAGATCAAAAGCACAGTCACGGCTGCAACGATGAGAAGCGCCGGCAAGTCAAGAGCGATGGGGTGGCCGGCAATGACCGGCAACGTAGTCGAGGAGTAATTATTGAGCGCCTCACCTCCCGTGGACAAGAGATCGCTCGCCGTTCGGTAATCGCTCACCAGCCAAAGGGGAAATTTAAGACCAAAGAGGCTCCCGCACAGTTTAACGAAGTACCCAGACCAGCCGACCGCTACCGCCATGTTGCCGACCGCGTATTCCAGAATCAGGTCCCAGCCGATAACCCACGCGATGATCTCACCGAGGGTCGCGTACGAATACGTGTAGGCCGAGCCTGAAACAGGAATCATCGAAGCGAGCTCGGCGTAACAAAGCGCCGCGAATCCGCACGCGACCGCTGCCACCACAAAAGAAAGCATAACCGCCGGCCCCGCGCCCGGCCGGCCAAACACCAAGTCGACGTGCGTGAGATACGATATGATGAAATTCAGGACTGGCGTTTTCCAGATTGATGCCTCTATTTGCTCGCCGGCTGCTGCGGTTCCTGCCAGCGCGAAAATTCCGGCGCCGATGATCGCACCGATCCCGATGCAGGTAAGATCGAAAGCGGAGAGTGCGCGCTTCAGTTGACGCTCTGGCGCAGCCGCCTCGGCCATCAAGTGATCCGGATTTCGATGCCGATCTTGCCTCCTGGTAGGGCGAGACTCGCTCTGCTAGGGCAGCCGCGTTAGCGCGCACGAGGGTGTGGAGCCGACGAACAGAAAAGATTCCAAATAGACGTTCCGGTCGCGTTTTCGTAAACTGCGAGATGGCCGATGAAATGACAAAACTCATTTTGGGCGATACGGCGATCTCGGCGATCGAACAAACGCCACCGCGTCGAAGGCGCTTTTTCGGTCGGCGAAAAACGGAGCGCTCGCCGCTCACCCACTGCGAGAATTGCGGAGCGCAACTGCAAGGACATTGGTGCGCGCAATGCGGTCAACCGGCGATTGATTACCGCCGCTCTTTCCGCCACGTAATCGCTGATCTTCTCAATGAGTTCCTTAACTGGGACTCGAAGTTTTTCGCAACAATCGGCCTCCTAATTGTTCGACCGTGGAAACTAACGAACCAGTTTCTCGCCGGGCATCGTGTGCGTTATGTGCATCCGCTGCGGCTTTATCTGCTGGCCAGCATTCTCTTTTTCTTTGCCGTGAATTATGGGGCAAAAGGGCTTCATCTCGAACCGGGCAAACTGGGTCCGAAAGATCGCGTGGAGCTCGAAGCCGATTTAAAGAAAGGAGATTTGCCGCCTGCTGCGCGAGAGGAACTGGAGGCGTTATTGCGAGAGCCTCAGGCTCAAGCATCACCCGCGCTCGTTTCTCCGTCTCCACCGACCGCGCCTTCACCCTCACCCACGCCCAGAACCGATAAGCAGAAGGAGGAATTTGGGAAAGTAGGCGAGCGACCGTTTGTGGTTTTTGGTCCGGACACGAAATCCTCAACTCCCTTTGAGCGCTGGGTGGAAGCACGGGCCAAGGACAAAATGGGGGAACGCGGAACGAAGATGGGACTTTTTATCAGTACGCTCTTCAGCAATCTGCCCTACATGATGCTCTGCTGTATCCCGCTCTTCGCTTTTGTTCTGAAAGTTCTCTACCTTCGTCGCCACATTTTTTACATCGACCATCTGATTTATGCGCTTCACATCCACACATTCGCTTACACCGGGATCATGCTGATCGTGCTCACAACGATCGGGCTCAACCGCGTGGTCTCAGGTCCGATCGCGGGCTGGATTATCGCGCTCCTCTGGATTGCGTTCGTAATCCAAATCTTCTTGTCAATCCGTCGCGTTTATCGGCAGAGCTGGTTCATCAGCATTTTAAAGTTTCTTTTCGGCGGATTGGCTTATCTAATAGTCCTCGCGACCGCACTTGCTGCGACCTTCTTCATTACATTGGTAATGCCGTGAAAAAAATCATTCTCCTCGCTTTTGCCGTGGCCAGTGTTGCCGCCACTGCGTTTTCTGCTGACCGGCACATCGCCTTCGATCGCAATAACGCCGTTTACATCGCCAATCTGGATGGGACGGGTGAGAAAAAAGTCGCTGACGGAATTTTCCCTGCGATCTCACCCGACGGCACGCGTGTCGCGTTCAACACCGTCGAAAAAACGAGCGAGACGAGTTACGTGCGTCACATGGCTGTGGTGGAAGTTCCGACCGGAAAGTTGAACGTCTTCAAAGATGTCCCGAGCGACAATTCGTATTACCCGAGTTGGACGGCCGACGGGAAACAAATCCTTTTCACCACGCGCCCGCACGAAGTCTGGGATCTCGTCGCTATTGATTCCGATGGCACGAATTTTCATGTGCTGAAGCCCGGCGTTCAAAATGAAGTGACCCTCTACTCGCCGATCTGGGCGCACGACGGACAAGCAGTTTTTTGCCAGAACATGACGAACATTTATCAACTCGGGCTCGACGGCGCGATTCGCGCGCAATGGAAGATCAGTAACATCGTGCCGAAGGGTGATATGAGCGGCGACGGTCGGATTGACGTTTCGCCGGACGGCAAGCGATTGCTCTTGAGCATCGACGTGGGCGAAGAATCCGGCCGCAAAGATTGGGACGGGCCGTTGCCTGCACTCTGGGTGTTCGATCTCCAATCGCAAACGGCGACGAGGCTCACGCCGAAAAAACTTTTCGGCTGGGACGGCGTTTGGATCGATAACAACAACATCCTCTTTCTCAGCAAAGCGGCCGGCGAAAAGGAGGATTCGATTTATCGAATGTCAGTCGACTGGGAAAATTCGAAACGCCTAATCAAGAATGGGCGTTTCCCATCTGTCAGCGCGCCGTAAGCTGCACCAATGAAACCGCTCACGCTCTCCATCTTCGTTTGCTTCGCATTTCCGCGCTCAGCCATGCGGCGCAGCGGAAAATTGCGTATGAATGCGGCGAGAATGTTTTCGTTGCCGATCTCGATGGCAAACACGCGAAAAAAATTGCCGCAGGCGCATTGCCCGAAATTTCGCCGGACGGCACGCGCATCGCGTTCAACACCGAAGGTGATGCGAAGAATCCCGGTCCCGAGCGCCGCATAGCCGTCGCAGATGTGGCGAGCGGGAAGGTTACGGTTATAAAAGATATTCCGAGCGACAATTGCTTCGGGCCGGTTTGGTCGCCGGACGGAACGCAGCTCGCGTTCTCCATCATGGCGGAAAAGGAGTGGCATCTCGGTTTGGCCAATGCCGATGGTTCCGGTTTTCGTTTTGTGAAAAATGCCGAATTGAAAAGCGAAGCGTTCGGGGCGCCGGAATGGGCTCGCGATGGCAAATCGATTTTTTGTCACGATCTCGAAAATCTTTACCAGATCGATTTGGACGGAAACGTCTTGAAGAAATGGGAGCTCTCGAAAATTTTGACCGACGCCAGCATGAACAGCAACGATCGGCTCAGTGTTCCGCCCGATGGCAAGGCGCTGTTGATGGATGTCGATTGCGGAGCTGAGCACGAGCGCAAACTGGGACGGTCCACAACCGGCGATCTACAAATTCGATCCCGCGAGCGAAAAAGCAGTTCGCGTTACCGGCAAGAATGATTTCGTTTGGGAGCCGTTTTGGCTGAGCAACGACCAATTCCTTTGCATCCTGCAAAACGAAAACGAGCCGTCCCTTTATCGAATGTCGCTCGACGGCAAAAACGCGAAGCTGCTCGTGAAACGTGCGCGAACACCGAGCGCGAGCGCCATAATTGCGCGCTAACTTAAAAGCTCGCGGGCTTTCGCCATCGCTTCGTCGATTTTCGCTGCGTCAGTACCGCCGCCCTGCGCATTTTCCGGTCGGCCGCCGCCTTTGCCGCCGACGATCGGCGCGACCTGCTGAATGATTTTGTTCGCTTGAAATTTTGAAGTCAGCTGCTTTGGAACAACGGCCACAAGCGCCACGGTATTTTCTTTCGCTCCGGCAAGAACGATCGGCGCGTCAAATTTCTGCTTTAACGCATCGGCGACCGATTGCAGCAATTTCGCGTCGGCATCCGGAACTTTGGCTACGCAGAATTTCAGGCCAACGTTAGAGGACGCCAATTCGTTCGCAATCTGCGCGGCGTGGCCACGCAAATGCGCTTCTGCTTCTTTCGCATGTTTCTTTTCCCATTCGCGAACCTCGACATCTACTTTTTCCAGATGCGCCGCGCGCGCATCGATCCGTCGCAGCATTTCAGCGGTCTCAGCTTTGCTTTCAAAGCAAGGCAGCACTGCAATGTCGGGTTTCTTGCGCGCGAGCGCTTCAAACTTCTCTTGCTGGCGCGCAGCTTCCTGCTTCGCCCAATTGCGTGCCGCGTCTCCGGCAACCGCTTCGATCCGGCGGATCCCAGCAGCGATTGCCTCTTCCCTGACGATTCGGAATGGGCCGATCTCACCCGTGGATCTGACGTGGGTCCCCCCGCAGAGTTCCATGGAGTAACCGTTGAGCGCGCGAGGGTCGCCGCCGATTTGCAGCACACGCACTGTATCGCCGTATTTCTCGCCGAAAAATTGAATGATGTCTTTTCGCTGTTTCACTTCTCCGTACGGAATTTCAGTCCACGAAACCGGTGCGTTCGCCGCGATTTTTTCGTTCACTAATTTTTCCACATCACGCACCTGCTGCTTCGTCAATCCCGCGCTGGAAAAATCGAACGTCAATTTGTCGGGACCGACGTAGCTGCCCTTTTGCGAAGCATCACGCGACACAACTTCGTGCAGCGCCCAGTGCAACAAATGTGTCACCGTATGATGCCCCTGAATCGCGCGGCGTCGATCGGCATCTACTGAGATGCGCACCGCCTCGCCCGGTTCCGGCGCGCGACCCTCCACAATCGCCGCGCGATGAACGAAAACTTCGCCGCGTTTTTGCGTATCGATCACGCGCAATTGACCGACCTCAGTCCAGTCGTGTCCCGGTACGTGCAGCAATCCTTGATCCCCCACCTGACCGCCCATCTCGGCGTAAAAAGGCGTGCAATCAACAATGATATTTAGTTCGTCCGATTTCTTGTCCGGGAGAACGGTTTCAACGACTGCTTCCGCCTCAAGAAGATCGTAACCCAGAAACTTTGTGGAAGAGATTTTCTTTGCTTCCAACTCGCTCGTGAATCGGAGGTCGGCTTCGATCTTCTGTTTTTTTTGTGACCCTCGTGCACGCTCGCGCTGCTGCTCCATTAATCTCTCGAAACCGGAAACATCGACACTAAGTCCGCGCTCGCGTCCCATCAGTTCAGTAAGATCCAGTGGAAATCCATAAGTGTCGTACAGAACGAACGCCGCGCCGCCGGGGAAAATTCGCGCAGTAGCGTCCATTTGGTCGACTTGGTTGAGCAACCGTCTGGCTATATCCTTCAATTGCTCGAAGCGCTCGAAGAACTCAGATTCAATTAGATCGGGTTTCGTAAGGTGCTTGCATAGCACTTCCAGTTGAACGATTCCCCTGTACAGATTCTGCTCGTCCTGAAGCGCAAGCCTCTCAGCTTTAAGCCCGCTTCTGAAGATTGGCGCATGCATGAGTTCCGCCATCATCGTATCCATACTGAGCTGTTCGAGCGGCTCGACAAATCGCTGTAGAACGAAGCGAGAAGGTCGTCTTGCGTCAGGTAGCGAAGAAATCATTTGTAGAAACAACTCGAGCTTGGCACGCCATGGTCTCGCTAAAGCTAGAAGCGCCTGGCGATAGCTCGTCGCTCCCTGGAACACCGAAATTCCCTCGTCCAGAGTCGTGTTAAACGACTCCTCTTCGCGGCGAATGGCTTCTTTAATTCTTTCTTGTTCCACTCGGATTTCGGGAAAGACGTCGCCCATCGTCTCCGCCACCACATCGACAAGTTTGAAGAAGAATGGTTCGTGAAAACCGAGAGTGCGACCGTAACGGACGGCACGACGAAGGATGCGACGCAAAACGTAACCGCGACCTTCGTTTGATGGGATAATTCCGTCCGCGATGGCGAAGCTTAAAGCGCGGATGTGATCGGCGATCACGCGGAAAGCGACGTCGATCTGGAGTTGTTCTGGGGAGCGCACGCCGCTGGCGTGCTGGTCGCCGCGGCTCGCTGCGACTTGCTCGATCGGCGGGCCACCGATCGCCACACCCGAGCCGGGTGTGCTCCCCTGCGCGTTCGGAAGTGTGCTGGCGTATTTCTTGCCGCTCAGTTTTTCCAGCTCATCGAATATTGGGCGAAAAATATCGGTCTCGTAATTTGAAATAGTTCCGCAGAAATCGCTGAAATCCTTTGTGCCTTGCATAATTGCGGTTACGCGCTCGAAACCCATCCCGGTATCGACGTGACGCGCCGCGAGTGGGACATACTCGACGCGGCCGGGGTCACCGCCCCCGGCTACAGGTTGCGCGTTGAACTGGATGAAAACCAGGTTCCAAATCTCGATGCAACGCGGGTTTTCCTTGTTCACGAGCGCACCGCGTGTGTCGCCGTCCGCTGTGAGATCCACATGGACTTCCGAGCACGGGCCGCAGGGACCGGTATCGCCCATCATCCAAAAATTGTCGGCCTTGCCGCCATTGAGAACGTGAATAGCCGGGTCGAGCTCGGCTTCACGAAAAAGACGGGCCCAATGCTCATATGCTTCCTGATCAAACTCGCTCGGTTCGCCGACGTCGGGTTTGTAAACGGTGGTGTAAAGGCGCTGCGTCGGAAATTTCCAGCGCTCGACGAGTAGTTCCCATGCCCACTCGATCGCTTCTTTTTTGAAATAATCACCGAAGCTCCAGTTGCCGAGCATCTCGAAAAATGTGTGGTGATAAGTGTCGAGCCCAACATCTTCGAGATCGTTATGTTTGCCTCCAGCGCGAATGCACTTCTGAGTGTCGGCCACGCGCGCAGGACTCCACGACGGTTTTTGCTGGCCAAGAAAGATCGGCACGAACTGATTCATGCCGGCATTGGTGAAAAGCAAATTCGGCGCGCCGGGCAGCAGAGACGACGAAGGCACAATGGTGTGCTTTTTCTCGCGAAAGAAATCGAGGAATGATTGCCGAATCTCAGCCGAGGTCATCATTTTCTAACCACCAATGAACACGAATAAACACGAAGTCGACAGAGCTAAAATCAAAACCCTTTACGTCTGAAGTTGGATTCATTCCCTGCTGCGTTGGCTGCCTAATTCCAAGCAAATGCGTTCGCGCAACCTGACTTGCTTTGAGCGGTCAGGTTATCCGGCCTGAACTGCGCGAGAATTATGACTTGGCCGGACTGGCAGCTAGCTTTTCTCTTCGTCCAGCTTTGCTTTGACCGCAGCCTCAATTTCTTCGTAGAGCGCCTTGTCGTTTTTCAAAACTTCTTTCGCGGCATCTCGGCCCTGAGCCAGTTGCGTGCCCTTGTAATTTAGCCACGAACCGCGTTTCTCAACGATTTGTTTTTCCAAAGCAAGGTCGAGAAGGGCGCCGGTCGAGGAGATTCCCTCGTTGTACATAATGTCGAATTCGGCCTCGGTAAACGGCGGCGCGACCTTGTTCTTCACGATCTTAATGCGGGTGCGATTGCCTGTGACGACGCCATCCGTCTGTTTGATCGCGCCGATGCGTCGAATATCGACGCGCACACTGGCATAGAATTTCAAGGCCCTTCCGCCGGGGGTCGTCTCCGGATTTCCAAACATCACGCCAATTTTTTCGCGGATTTGATTCGTGAAAATGCAGCAGGTCCGCGCCTTTGAAATAAGCGATGTGAGTTTGCGCAATGCCGCGCTCATGAGTCGCGCTTGCGCACCGACTGTGGCATCCCCGATCTCGCCCTCAAGTTCCGCTCTGGTGACCAGTGCAGCCACCGAATCGACCACAATTACGTCCAGGGCGTTGGAGCGCACGAGGGTTTCACAAATCCGCAGCGCCTCCTCGCCGGAGCTTGGTTGAGAAACGAGCAAATCGTCAAGATTCACACCGAGCCTTTTCGCGTACGCAGGATCAAGCGCGTGCTCGACGTCAATAAAGGCAGCAAGTCCGACCCGCTTTTGCGCCTGGGCAATCACCGTCAGGGTAAGTGTCGTTTTTCCGGACGATTCGGGACCGAAAACTTCTACCACCCGGCCCCTTGGAAATCCGCCTACGCCGAGCGCGCGATCGATCAAAATGTTGCCGGTGGGGATGACATCGATATCGACAATTTTGTCGTCGCCAAGGCGCATGATCGCCCCTTCACCGTAGTCTTTGGCTATCTGTTGAATCGCCAGATCGAGGTTCTTGTTTCGCGCCGCGGTAAGTTTGTCTGCGCCTGTTTTTTCTTCGGTTTTGGTCGCCATATTCAGGTGACTGTAATTACTTCCACGCCGGCAATTCGCCAAGCGGAAAAGCTAAGATGGACAATTAATTAGCCGCCTGTCCGTCGAAAATACCTCTCATCGTAGTGCGACGTAATAACAAGAGACTCCTCGATTTCGCTCCGAAAGGCAAAACAGCAAGAGGGGCCGCTAAGTTTGCAAATTAAAAGGCCGCGAACTTCTACTTCGCGGCCTTTGATTTCCCAGGAAACTGGAGTTTACGAAACAGCAATCTTGCGCGGCTTGACGTGCTCCTCCTTGGGCAATGTCAAAGTCACAAGGCCCTGATGGATCTTTGCGCTGATTTTGTCAGCATCGATCGACGGATCGATCTCGAACGTGCGCCGATAATTTTCCGGGCGCGATTCATGATGAATCAACGTCCCTTCCACGGTAGGAAGCGAACGCCGCCCGACAATTGTCAGCTCGTTGTTCTGGACTGAAACTTCGACGCCCTCTTTGTTCACGCCGGGCATCTCTACTTCGAGCGTATAGCCTTCGGCAGCCTCGGTCACGCTCGCGAAAGGCACGACAAACTGTTGTGTTTGCGCGCGATCCCCGTCACGATTTTCGCCGACTAAAGTGTTCATGTTTGAATTTCCTTTCATTATGCAAAGTTGGCCGGCCCGCTATGCACGCGCCGGATTTCATTAACTAACCACCGGAATTTGCTTTGGCTTCGCTTCCTCGGCCTTTGGCAACGTCACTGTCAAGATTCCATCCCGATAGGTTGCATTGACTTTGTTCGCATCTACGTGGGTTGGGAGCGGGACGCTTCGGCGGAATTTGCCGACATAACGCTCGGTGCGCTCCGATTTCTCGCCGCCAGAAGTTTCGCGTTTCCGCTCGCCACTGATTGTCAAGGTCCCGTCGTGTAAGGAAATTTCAATGTCGTCCCTGCACATTCCGGGCAACTCGACAACAGCAACGACATTGTCGTTGTTCTGGTAGAGATCGAGCGCAGGCGACCAACCGCTAAACAGCTGTCCCACGCGTCCGAAGCTCGACCAGAATGGCGACTCGACGAGCGAGTTAAGATCGTCTCTGAGGTTCATCCAGCGGTCCAACGCTGGCCAGGACGTTAGTTCTGGGCTTTGATAACGTATTAGACTCATTTGTAAATGCTCCTTTCTAAGTATTGCTACCGATCGCTATCCCTTAACCAAAAGCTGCTCTCGTGCCAACTGTAACGATTCCGGTTGCACTATCATAAGGTCTAATATTCCAAAGAGTTATCACTGGCTAACCCTTCCTTTTTCACTGGGAGCATGTGTTGTTTTGTCGCAGCGCCTTGGACATGCTTCCCCAAAATACGTGACATATTTGCACAGCTTGCACGCGCAAAAAACATTGCCGGGCTGGAGGACCACACCTACTGATCTCTCGTGGCCACGACGCAACGAGATAAACGGTTCATGCGCGCGGCACTCAAGGAAGCCGAAAAAGCACAAGGTCAGACGAGTCCCAATCCCGCTGTCGGAGCGGTTCTGGCTATTGACAATCGGATAGTGGCAAAAGGACACCATCGAGGAGCAGGCCGGGAGCACGCCGAAATCGAATGCCTCCGTAATTTCGACGCCCCCGTGCCTGCCCGTGCCACGCTGTACGTTACTCTTGAACCTTGCTCCACTGTCGGACGTACTGCCCCATGCACGGATGCGATCCTTAAGGCAGGGGTCAGGAAAGTAGTTGTCGGCGCGGTGGATGTCAATCCGCGCCACTCCGGCAAAGGCATCGCGCAGTTGCGAAATGCGGGCGTCAAAATCCGAGAGGGCATTTTGGCCGGGGAGTGCGCACGCCTTAACGAGGCTTTTAACAAATGGATTGTCACCCAACGGCCGTTTGTCATCGCAAAGTGCGGGATGTCTCTGGATGGCCGATTGACGCGGCCTCCCGGTGAGCCTCGCTGGATCACAGACATTTCTGCCCGTCGGCACGCACAGGGGCTTCGCGCTCGCGTGGACGCAATTCTAGTTGGAGCCGAAACTGTTCGAGCCGATAATCCGCGATTAGCCGTGCCGGGCGTGCAAGGCGCGCGACAACCCTGGCGTGTCGTGCTAACTCGTTCAGGGAGCCTGCCACGGCGGGCTCGTTTGTTTTGTGGTCGGCTGACTGCACGAACGCTGGTCTATAGGCGCAAATCTTTGGCGAGCGTGTTGAAAGACCTGGGGAAAAAAAATGTCACGAGTGTACTGATTGAGGGTGGCGGCGACGTGCTTGGACAGGCGCTCGATACGCGTCTGATCGACAAGGTGCACATTTATTTGGGTCCGATTCTAGCGGGAGGATCGGTGATTGCGTTTCCCGGCAGAGGAGCCGCAACAACTACCAACGCGTTGCGTCTCAACCGCGTCTCCTACCGGCGGACCGGCCAAACCGTTTGCGTTGTGGGTTATCCTATGCCGTCCGAATAAAGCGAGGAACTTCTCGTCATTCCGGCTGTTTAATTGTCGGAGGTAAAATAATGAATTGGAAAAAACTTCTCTTAGTTGGATTGGTGGCAGGGGGAGTGGCTTTTGCTCCGACGCCAAGCTCTGACGCTGGCGTTTCGGTCGGAATTGGGTTGGGGTTCCCTGTGGCATACTCATATCCTTACCCTTATTACCCGTACCCCTACGGATATTACGGACCGAGCGTGTACTGGGGGCCGTCCTTTTTCTGGCGCAACGGGCACCGGGTTTTTATCCGGCACCGCGGCTTCGTGCGACATCCTCATCGCTTTCATCGGTAAGCTGGCGGATGTCCAATCTACCGAGCTGGCTTGGAAGCAATTTTGAGCCAGCTCTTTTTTTTGACATTGAGCAAGCGTTCGGCAGGGGCAGCCCCGCGCGCACTCCCGTCGCTCCGCTGACGGTTCGGTTATTTTCCTGATTTCGGCGACTCTGTCGGTTTCACAGTGGTGCTGCTGTTCGGCTGCTGAGGCTGGAATTCTCTTTTTAGTTGCTGAATCAAAGCCGGCAGCTGTTGCTGTCGCTCAGTTTCAATTTGCTGCCGGAGGCTTTGCTCCATTTTTCGCCGTTCTTGCGTGTAACGGGACTCAAACAACGCGCGCTTCTCTGGATCTAACAGGAGTCCGGAATCGCGCAGAGCTGCCTCGGTTTCACGCTGAATTTGTTCGCGGCGCATGGCCTCTCGCTGACGCATAAGCTGACGCTCCTGCGGGCTCATTCGCAGCCAACGCTCGGCATTGCGTTGGAAATTCTGCCGGGCTGCCGGGGGAAGTGAAAGCCACTGTTGGCGCGCGCTCTGCACCGGCGGGGGCCGACGAGGAGGTGGACCCGGCTGTCGCCCGTTAGACCGATGCGGTTGCGCTTGTGCCGAAGCACAGATAGAAGCGAAGATCGACAACGCTGCGATTATCTTTACAAACTTGGCTTTTCGTCCCACAGGCTATTTTCATCCCAAGCAATCAATGTATCCAGATCAGCGACGACGTCATAATCTTGTGGGTCAATTTTTGCCACAACATCCGGCTCACGCTCCAAAGATTTCTGCGACACAGGATGATGAATCGCTATGGCCATGCCTATTACGACAATTGCCACAGCAGTTGCTGCGGTCAGCCTCCGCCAGCTCAACCAGTTTCGCATCTGCTCGAACCGGCTCGCCTCCTGGCGGATCTTCCTCACCACGTTCCGGGCGAAGAATGGCGATAGCCTAGGTTCGGCGGTCCGACCAAGCAAATCCCATAATTCCTGATCATCTTTACGTTCCATAGTCTCCGATAGATTGAACTACTTGCGCCGTTGGAAGTTGCGCCCGATAGAAGC
>QHNJ01000159.1 GCA_003218395.1 Verrucomicrobiota bacterium | reverse complement strand
CGAAAACGGCACGCTGCTCGTCAAGGTCGCGTAACACCGCTTCGCAAAATCGCCACGTTTGCGAACGATTGAGCAGATCTTTGTAAAACGCGCAGTACGGGCAAATCCGTGCACAAAACGGGATGTGAACGTAGATGTGGCGAATCGGGACAATCATCGCGTCGAGAAATTGTAGGGCGTCCGAGCCAGACGCCACCTATTTAATCGGTATTTCACAGAAACAGCCTACAAAGTTTGTGCGGTTGCCTGGAGTTGTGATTCGCAGCGTTATTCATAGAGTCCGTTGCCACCGCCAAAGCACCTTGTCGATGCGAAACGTAGCTCTTGTTCTTTTCTGCGCCATTGGCTCTGGAGTCGCGCAAAGACCACAGCCTGTGCCCACGCCCTCCGTTGTCTATGCTGTGCATGATCCCGACTCAATCAGAGATTACAAAACAAATTCGCGTGTTGTGCGTGAGATGGTCAATCGGCTGGTCCTCGTTGCGACGGGTCAGCCTGACGTGGCGAAGGCGTGGGCGTCGTTGGTTTCTCCCAACGACAAGATTGGAATTAAAATCTCTGCGGCAGGCGGCGAACTTTTCACAACGCACCATGATGTCGTGAATGCAATCGTCGATGGGCTTGTCGCGGCAGGACATCCGCGCGGCAGCATTATCGTTTGGGATCGTTCCTTGGGAGGAATCAAAGACGCCGGTTATCGACCAGGAATCGATGGCTATCATCTCGAAGCAATCGCGCCGCGCGACGGATATGATCCGAAAGCCATTCTCTCCGCGCCTTTAATTGGAAAACTGATTTGGGGCGATTTGGATTACCGGGGCGATAAAGGAAAAATGCCGATGCTTTCCGACACTGAGAATACAAGCAACGTGAGTCATTTTTCGAAGACCATTTCAACTGAAATTACCAAGATCATCAATGTTCCGGTAATGAGCATCAGCGAAATGAATGGCATCGCCGGTTGCATTTACAATGTGACAATTCCGAACATCGACAACTGGCGTCGCTTCGCTCAAGGTTCTCGTTTTGGCGCGGAAAGTCTTGCGGAGATTTATAGCAATCCGGTTATCGCAAAAAAAGTCGTTTTCAATTTGATGGACGGCCTCATCGCGCAATACGCTGGCGGTCCTCAATCGCAGCCGAACTATGCGGTGCATCACGGGACGCTGTACGCGAGCAAAGATCCGGTAGCGTTGGATGCCATCGCGCTGAAACGTCTGGAGGAATGGCGTGCGCGCGCGAGCCTGCCGGCTATTGGTCCCATGGCGGCTTACGTCGGTCTTGCCAGCCAGCTCGGCTTGGGTAACTCCGCATCAAATCGGATCGAGATCAGAAATATCGGTAGATGAACTCTCGTACTGTAGCCGGTGTCGACTTGTCCGCCGTAGCCTCGGCGAAGGCGGATGACCCCGGCCATGGATGATGATCACGTGGTGTTATCGAACTTTTCCCGCCGGCATCCCCGATGCCGGCTACAGGCCGTGAGCGCGCGATCACATCCTTCTGTCCGTGTGCTACGCACAGCGATTCTGCGTTCGGTCTCGCGTTCGTTTTACCTTTCGTTCCGATGTTTACCGGCGCAACTACGCGAACCGGTCGCGCTTGCGTATTTGCTTGCGCGAACAACGGACACAGTCGCTGACACGGCACAGATCTCTGTAGCTCAGCGAACAGAAACTCTTCAAATGCTGTCGAACGCGATCCAGGGGAAAGCTTCCCGCAAGATGATTGTCGATCTTCTTGCTTCGTTTGCGCCCTTACAAGAGAACCCGGCAGAACGACGGCTGATCGAATCGTTGCCAGATAGCTTGGAATGGCTCGAGCAATTGGAAAAGGCGGATCGTGATGAGATTCGCGTCCTCCTCGCGAAAATTACCAACGGTCAGATGCTCGATCTACTGCGCTTCAATAATCCAACAGAAATTCCCGCGCTGCGCACCGCCGCCGATCTGGATGAGTACACCTATTTCGTAGCAGGCTGCGTGGGCGAGTTTTGGACGCGTCTTTGCTTCAGGCGTCTTCGGGAGTTTGCCAGTCTAAGCGAAGATGAGATGATGGCGCTCGGGAAACGTTACGGCATGGCACTCCAGTTGATCAATGTCCTGCGCGATGCCGGTGCCGATCTGCGAGCGGGCAGATGTTATTTTCCTGAGGACGAATTGAGCACGGCACATCTGACGCCAGCCCAGATTCTCTCCGAACCAGAGCGCTTCCAGCCGGTTTACCGCGGTTGGGTCGAGAAGGCTGAACAGGGGCTGGACTGTGGGATGCAATATTCGCGAGCGATCCGAAATCGCCGTGTCCGTGCTGCCACGGTTTTGCCAGCGCTGATCGGGGCACGCACGCTTGCACTTTTACGTCAAACCGGCGCAGCGGCATTGCATCGAAAGGTCAAGGTCCCGCGCCGCGAAGTGCGTGCGATGATTGTATCGCTTGCGGTTAGCTTTGCATCGCGTAAACGGATCGACGCGATTTTCGAACGGGTGAAATTGTAGCGGCGGTGTATGGCCGCCGATCAGGGTTGGCTTCGGCGCTCACAGAGCGCCGCTACAGAAAATAATTTCGCTGCCGTTCCGTGATCGGCCGCTCGAGTCGCTCGAGCACTAGCAACATATCTTCCCAGACTTTCCGCTTTTCGGAAGGCGCCTGATTTCGGAGTAAGTACGCCGGGTGATAAGTAATCATCAACGGCGTTCCGTTGTATGAATGCCATCGCCCGCGTAGTTCTCGCATCGTTCCGTGCGTGCCGAGCAAACCTTCCACTGCGACCGCACCGAGCGCGATTAACACCTTTGGCTGAATGATCTCGATCTGCTCCACAAGATACGGCCGGCAGGTCTGCATTTCCGTCGGCGTCGGTGCGCGATTTCCAAACGAGCCTGCCGGCGTGTCCGGCCGGCACTTAAGGATATTCGCGATGTAAACATCTTCGCGGGCAAAGCCCATCGCCTTAAGGATCTTGGTCAACAATTGTCCGGCGCGTCCGACAAATGGTTCGCCTTGCGCATCTTCATCCACTCCAGGTGCTTCGCCAACGAACATCAAATCCGCATCCGGATTGCCCACGCCAAAAACGGTCTGGGTTCGCGAACAGGCGAGATGCGGACACTTCGTACAAACCCGAACCCGTTCGCGAATCGGCGCGAGCAAATCTGCTTTGTTTGGCGCGACGAACTGCAATCGTGCGAGGGCAGTTTTCGATGCACGCGGCGCGCGATCACTTGTCTGGCGAATTTTCTCCAGCGCCGCGATAACAAGATCGAGAGCCGGCGCGTTCATCCGGGCGCGATCATCCAGGATTTTGCGTGCGGCTGCAAATTCTTTGATGATCCAGCGATGAGCGGGGCGCTGAGCGATTATGATTATGACCTGCCACGGGAATTGATTGCCCAGCGACCACTCGAACGGCGAGGGGATTCTCGGATGATGGTGCTGGACCGTCGTGCGCAACAAACCGAGCATCGCCAGTTCCGTGAACTAAAAAGGTTTTTACAGCCGGGAGACCTTCTTGTTTTAAACGATACGCGTGTCCTCCCGGCGCGAAGATTTTCCAATGATGGCGCGGTGGAATTTTTGTTTCTCGAACGTCTTGGCCCAAAGCGATGGAAATGTCTCGTCAAACCCGGGCGGAGAATGGGTCTTGGCGCATCTGCAAAGATCGACGATGTCATTTTGCAGGTTAAGGAAATCACGCCTGACGGTCAGCGCATCGTGGTGTTGGATGAAGATGTCGACCTTTATGCTGGTGGTTCAGTGCCATTGCCGCCTTACATCAGGCGTCCGAGCGATGAGGAGGATAAGGCGCGTTACCAGACGATTTTTGCTCGGGCTCCTGGGGCTGTTGCAGCTCCCACCGCCGGTCTTCATTTCACCCCGGAAATTCTGAGCGAGATTCCGCACACGTTCATCACGCTGCATGTGGGAACCGGAACATTTCTTCCAGTGCGATCGAGGAATCTGGCCGAACATCGCATGGAGACGGAGCACTTTTCCATTTCAGCCGAAGCGGCAAAAAAGCTCAACGATGCCAGCCGGATCGTGGCAGTTGGAACGACAACCGTTCGAACACTGGAGTCAGCGAAGCGGGTCTCCGAAAAAATTCTCGCGCAAGAGGGAACGACGAACCTTTTCATTTATCCACCATACCGATTCCAAGTTGTTGATAGTCTGGTGACGAATTTTCATTTGCCGCGTTCGACTTTGCTAATGCTCGTAAGTGCATTCGCTGGTCGCAAGTTTCTCCTTCAGGCCTACGGGGAAGCGATTCGTGAACGCTACCGGTTCTACAGCTATGGGGATTGCATGTTGATCATCTAGGTTTCCGTTTTGGGAATCGATCTGTAGCGGCAGGCGTGTCGCCTGCGGAGCGGCGCAGGGGGCAGCCGACACGGCTGCCTCTACAGAACATGTGTGCTATTTTCCGCTCAAATGTCGGATCAACCCAAGGGCGAGCTGGTCATCCAAACGATTGCGATGCCCAAAGACACGAATCCAAATGGCGACATTTTTGGTGGATGGCTAACATCGCAAATGGACCTGGGCAGCGGAATTCTTGCGGCGAAAACTGCGCAAGCGCGAGTCGTTACGGTGGCGATGGAAGGGATGTCATTTCTGCAACCGGTGCGGGTAGGGGACACCGTCAGATGTTATGCACGGGTGGAGAAAATCGGGCGGACTTCGATGACCATTCCGGTGGAAGTGTGGGTAACGCGTTATATGACAGGCGAGCAGCTCCGCGTTACACACGGCGTCTTTACTCTGGTTGCTGTGGATGAGTCCGGGAAACCGATTCCGGTAAAACGCGGGAGTGCATAGTCGCTTCCGGATCATCCTGATCAATGACGCAGTTCGCTTATCTTTTCGAGCGGTTTCCCTCCTTCGGACAGACGTTTTGCTATCGCGAGGTAGCTGAGCTTGCTCGACAAGGCATTGCTCCGCCGATTTTCGCCATCCGGAACCCGAAAGATGAACCCTCCCAGGACTGGGACCAACGCATCGTTGAGCGTGTGCATTACCTGCCTGATGAGGAGGAACTGCTGCGCGAAGTCCACCGCGCTTCGAAAAAAGGAAAACTACCGGGAGAGGTTACCGCTGCTCTCGATCAGTGGGGCAGGCGCACCGATTTTCTCCGTCTCTATCAGGCGGTTTATATTGGACTGCGCTTGCAGGAAATTGGAATTCTCCATGTGCACGCCCACTTCGCCGGAATGGCCGCGCGCACTGCTTTCTGGATCGGCAAATTCTTCCCAATCAGTTTCAGTTTTACCGCGCATGCCAATGACATTTTCACGCCGCGCAAATTCGAGATCGGTCTGGATAAACTTGTCGATGCAGCGCTTGTGGTCGTTACCGAGACCGATTATGCGGAAAAATTCTTGCGCGAGCGCTTCCCAGATCGAGCGGATCGAATCCATCGCATCTACAACGGCCTGGCTCTCGCCCTTTTCAGGCGCGCAAGTTTTGTATCCACTCCGCCATTGATCGTCGGCATCGGCCGTTTGATCGCGAAAAAGGGTTTTGCCGACTTGATTCGCGCCTGTCGATTGCTTATGGAGCGACGAAAGTCATTTCGATGTGCGATCATTGGCGAAGGCCCGCTCGAGGAGGAACTGCACGAACAGATCGCCCAGCTTCACCTGCAAGACTGCGTCGAACTGCCGGGTGCAAAACCACAACATGAAATAAGGGAGTGTTTGGCGACGGGAACAGTTTTTGTACTGCCAAGTATGATCGATCCTGATGGCGGCATGGATAATCTGCCCACTGTAATCATGGAGGCGATGGCAGCTGGATTACCAGTCGTTTCGACGGCGATCGGTGGGATCCCCGAAATGGTGATCCAGAACGAAACCGGATTTCTCGTGCCACCAGGCGATGTCGTTGCGCTGACCGATGCGATCGAGCGTCTGTTTGACGATATTGGTTTGGCGCGCCGTCTTGCCGAGCGTGGATTTCAACGAGCCAGGGAATTATTCTCGATTGAGAAAAACGTGCGCGAATTGTGTGCGCTCCTTTCGTAGCGGAGCTCTGTGGGCGTTCCATTACTCAAGCGGCCGCTACAACAGATCGCGAACACAATTAACGGCATGCAGATAGACATGGTGCTGTCCGCCACGCATTAGCTCTTCACTCATCAAGCTCACTGGATCGTTTTTTCCCGCAGGCAGCAATTGCGGCATGCGTTTCTCCCCCGCTTTTGCGCGTGAGACTTCCAGTAGGTCGCCGCACTTTGCGTGTGCGACCGAAAACTCTATTTCGCGTGAGTTCAGGGCGATTTCGCTGATGGGCTCTCCGGCACGTTCGCGTAATTCGATGTCGATTTTTCGCTGAGACGGGCCGACGAAACATAACTTGTGCTCCGTCTTCGCTTCGTCGGCGCGCCAATTTAATTGCGCCGATAGCCAACCAGCAAAAAGGACGGCGGTCGATTTGAACCCCGGTGCGAAATCAACACGGGCGCCATCGATGGTCGCAAAATGATGGTGCGACGCCGGGTGATCGAAGAACTGCGCGAGCGCAAAACGGACTTTGTCGAGCCGTGTCCAATTCAGATCGCAAAGGACGATTCGCTGTTTTGCTTCCTGCTGCGCGGATTCCACGAGGCGCATTTGGGCGCCAAAATCTTTCCATGTTTGGCTATCGTAAATTACGCGATCGACCCAGGCCCAGAGTTGTGGATCCATCGGCTCATGAAATTCGCCCTGCCACCAAAGATAGAACGGCAGATCCGAATCCAGGTGCGAGA
>QHNJ01000158.1 GCA_003218395.1 Verrucomicrobiota bacterium | reverse complement strand
CTGGGACGGGAACATAACGCAGCCCAAGCGGAGCAATCGTTTCATATTCTACGGGACGCGCGATTCTCAAACATCAATATCGATCTTATGTTTGGTCTTCCGGGCCAAACGATCCGGCAGTGGCGACAGACCCTGAAGAAAACGATTTCGCTACGCCCTGATCACATTTCCGCTTACTGCTTGACATACGAGGAGGACACGGAGTTTTTTGCGCGCCAATCACGCGGCGAACTCAAAGCGAATCCGGACACCAATGCAGATTTCTTCGAAATGACGATGTCGATCCTGGAGCACGCCGGCTACGAACAGTACGAAATCTCAAATTACGCGCGTCCCGGTTTTTCGTCAGTTCACAATCGCGCCTACTGGTCTGGCGAAGATTATCTCGGCGTTGGTCCAAGTGCGTTTTCCACCGTTGGAATGCGACGTTGGCAAAATCTGGCTGATTACCGCGCGTATGCGGATCGGACCTTGTTGGGACAATCACCGATTGGATCCACCGAAAATCTGACGAGCGAAATGAAACGCGCGGAGAAAATCGCGCTTTCCCTGCGAACGCGCGATGGAGTTCCCGTCCCGGAACTTGAACGTTTCACGCGACAAACAAATGAGTTCATTGCAATCGGGTTGCTTCGACAATCGAATGGCACCTTCGCGCTAACGCAAAAAGGCAAATTGCTGGCAGATTCCGTTGCAGGAGTGTTTGTTTGAATCATTCGACCCCTCCGTAGCGACGTTGGCGGCGCCCGTATTCTTCTACTGCGGCAAACAGATCTTTCTTTGTGAAATCCGGCCACAATTTCGGCGTGACGTACAGTTCCGTGTAGGACATTTGCCAAAGAAGAAAGTTCGATAATCGCATTTCGCCCGAAGTGCGAATGAGCAAATCAGGATCAGGATAATAGCGCGTGTAAAGATGTTTGCTGAACATCTCGACATCGATCATCCCTTTGTCGATGTGGCCGAGCTCGATGGCGCGAAGAAGGCTCTTGATCCCGTCGATGATCTCGAGTCGCCCCCCGTAACTGAGCGCCAGGATCAGAGTCAGTCCGTTATTGCCCGCAGTTTGCTCGATCGTTTTATGAAGTTGTTCCTGCGAACTCTCCGGGAGATCGGTCAATCGGCCGATCGCCTGAAGCCGAACATTTTTCTCGATTAATTCCGGCGTCTTCTCTTTCAAAAACTTCTCGAGCAGACGCATAAGCGAGAGGATTTCACCTTTGGGACGCTGCCAGTTTTCAGCAGAGAAGGCGTAAAGCGTGAGATATTCGACTTTCAATTCACCACAACCCTCGACGCATTCGCGAACGGCTTGAGCACCTGCTTCGTGACCCTTGATGCGCGGCAAGCCGCGCGCCTTCGCCCAACGGCCGTTGCCATCCATGATGATTGCGACGTGACGCGGAACGGTTTTCACGTTCGGATGTTGCTATAAAATGATGGTTTCGCTGCGTCCTGGGCCTACGCTAATCACAGAAAGCCTTGCTCCCGTTAATTTGGAAATGTATCTGACATATTCTCTTGCTGCTAAGGGCAGTTGCGAAAGTTTTCGCGCCGAATGCGTAGAACTGTTCCAGCCGCGGACCTCTTCGTAGATCGGTTCGCAGTTAGCAAGCTGTACTGCGTCGCTTGGCGGGACATTCAGAGGTTTCCCGTTTAGCCGGTAAGCGACGCAAACGTGAATCGGATCTACATCGTCGAGACCATCAAGATTCGTAATGGCAAGGTCGTCGATTCCGTTGATCATTGTCGCATAGCGAGTCGCCACGGCATCGAACCAGCCGCAGCGACGTTTGCGCCCGGTGGTTGCGCCAAACTCACGTCCCAAGCTGTGGAGCATCTGTGTCAAGCGCACATCTTCAGTTGGCAAGGCACCCTCCCCTACGCGTGTCGTATATGCTTTCATGACCCCGATCACGCGATCCACCCGATGTGGCGGCACGCCAGTGCCAGTACACGCGCCGCCCGCCGTCGTGTTTGACGAAGTTACGTACGGATAGGTGCCATGATCAATATCGAGAAACGTTCCCTGCGCCCCTTCAAAAAGAATCTCCTTGCCGCGCTCAAGGGCACGATGGAGAAACACAACCGTGTTGCCGACAAACGGGCGCAATCTTTCGCCAGCCGCAAGGTAACTCTTGTTGACCAGGTGAAAACTGATCGGCTTTGCACCCAGCGCCTGCAGGATTCTGTTGTTCTCGGAGATTTTGGCTTGCAACTTCTTTGAGAAAACAATCGGTTGCATCAAATCGGATATCCGCAGACCTGTGCGCGCAGCCTTGTCCCCATAGGCCGGTCCGATCCCGCGTTTTGTCGTTCCAATTTTCGCCCGGCCCTGACGCAGTTCGCGCTGCTCGTCTAGCAGACGGTGGTATGGGAGAACCAAATGTGCACAATCGCTAATGAGTAGATTCCTGCCGATCGTGAGTCCTAATTCGCGGAGGCCATCAATCTCGGCGACGAGGGCAACGGGATCGATGACCACACCGTTTCCGATCACGCAAGTTTTTCCGCGCCGGAGTATTCCGGATGGGATCAGATGTAGCACGTATTTGCTGCCACGGTGGATAACCGTATGTCCGGCATTGTTCCCGCCCTGACTGCGAACAACGATGTCGGCCTTGGCGGTGAGGACGTCGATGATTTTGCCTTTCCCCTCATCCCCCCATTGCGCCCCAATTAAAATTGTGTTCGCCATTGAAATTAGAAACGGGCAAAAAATTTTCCCGATGCATCCGTCAGGACACAAGTCGGGACTGCCGACAAATAATATGTTGGCACTATTTGCCTGCAACAAATTTTGCGGTTTGGCGGCGGCTGCCTTTCCGAGCCCTACCGTCTCGCCGCAGACGGCTAGCGTTTCGCGCACTTAAAGACCGATGCAGCGCCAAGTCTTCAAATCTGGGGGGACATGCAGAATAATCTCGTGAACCTGAACAAGCGAATTACACATGCGAACTTGACTTTAAGCAGTCAAGTTTCCCGCTCTTCGAGAGAGAAGGGATGGCCATACGATATTTTGGCTCTAGTCTCCTGTTTGCGGGAAGGCCTGTTCGCCGATTGAGGCGCAATTGTTTGTCCATCCCGGGCTTCCGCTTTTCCCGGCGGAGACGCGTCTGGCTCTTGCTTTCCAGACTCGATCATCGTCGGTCGGACAGGAGCGATCTTTTCCGATTTCTGCGAATTCGATGCGTGCGACGCGCTACTCTGCTCAATGCGCGTTTCTTTTCTCGTCGGCTCCACAGCTCCTGAAGCATTCGAGTTTCCCGCTGTGGCGGTCTGTGAATTCGACCCCACTGCTGTGCTCGATTCTTGAAGAGTTCGGCCCATTTGTCGCTCCGCCGCGAGCGCTCCCGCCAGCCGCATTTGCTCGAGCGTGGGTGCAGGAGAAGTCGATTCGTCTTTGCGCGCGTGAGATTTGGTTTGCGTCGATGCCCCCAATTCCGGCTCCGCCCGCTCAGGTGGTCGCGTTGCTTGCTCGGAAGCCTCTGGTTTCCTTTCGCGAGCGACGACCACCTCCTGCCCGCTCAGTTGTCCAGCGATAGCCAAGCCGCAAAGGAATGCGGTCGAAAGCCTTTTCAGCATCAAACGCCTGATAAGCAATCCGGCGCCATTCGCAAGCGCGTAATTACAAGTTACCAAACCTGCGACTATACGACGAAGCCGCGGACCAGCAGTATCAGTAACCCAAGCCCGAGTACAATCCGGTAAAGAGCAAACGGCGCGAAGCCCCTCGTGCGCACCCATTGCATGAACCAAGCCACCACGGCCAACGCCACGAAAAACGAGACCACAAATCCAATCCCCAGCACGATCCATTCATGACCATTCATCTTTAGTGGTGTGATATTCACCTCGTGGTAGTACGGCATCACTGTTTTTACGAAATCGTACCCAGTAGCCATCAGCATCGTGGGCATAGACAGAAAAAACGAAAATTCGAGCGCGGCCGGACGCGACATGCCAACTACCTGCCCGGCGGCGATCGTGGACATTGATCGGGACGTTCCGGGAAAGATTGCGGAAAGGATTTGTGCTGCGCCGATCCAGACCGCTTGCGGCAAAGTCATCTCTTCCATGTGCATGAAGCGCGGTCGCGTGAAAAGGGTGTCAACCACCCACATGATGATTCCCCCAATGAGAAGCGCCAATGCCATAACCCAGAGATTTTCCAGATTCTTGCCGATCTGTTTTGTTAAGGCCCACGCCGGAACCGCCGTTACGACGAATGCAATTAGCGTGAGGCTCAATGGATGCGTGAAGATCGTGCGATCGCTGCGTTCGCCTTTTGGAAAGGTCCGAAGAAACGTCAGGATGCGCTCCCGAAAATAAACCGGCAACGCCAGAATTGCGCCAAGCTGAATGACGATGGTGTACATTTTCCAGAAACCGTCGTGAAGGTCGATATGCAGCAGCGCTTCGCAGATGCGCAGGTGTGCGGTCGAGCTTACAGGAAGAAATTCGGTCAGCCCTTCGACGATCCCGAGAAAGATCGACAATAAGTATTCGTACATGCGTTGAATCGCGAATCGTGAATCGTGAAACGTTAAATCGTTACAGCGTTGAACAGCTACATCGTTACAGCGGCGTGGTATTCACAGTTAGTGGTTCATAGCAACTACGTCTTTACACTTTGTAACTCTTTCAACGACTTAACGCGTGAGCACGTCGCACTCACAGCGCCTCCATTCCCCGTTCCCCTGTTCGAATGCGCACCGCCTCTTCCACCTGCCTGACGAAGATCTTTCCATCGCCGATCTTGCCAGTCTTGGCTGCGCCTAGAATCGCTTCGACAGCGCGCTGCGCACGATCGTCCGGAACAACCATCTCGAATTTTACTTTCGGGAGAAAATCGACCGTGTACTCCGTGCCACGATAAATTTCGCTGTGACCTTTTTGTCGCCCGAAGCCTTTTACCTCAGTGAGAGTCATTCCCTCCACGCCCACGGCCATAAGCGCTTCCTTCACCGGTTCGGTCTTGAAGGGCTTGATAATCGCCTCGATTTTTTTCACCGCGCCAAACTAGAACCGGCATTCCAAATGGCAAGCAGCGCTTCCGCAGTGGCAGGCGGGTTCCCTGCGTTATCTTCTGTTTGCAACCCACACACGCCTGTCTCTACAGCTCAAGAAACCCAACCCAGCGATCATGCCCTGATGTGGCGAATCGGTTGTAGTGAGCTCCGCCTAACCATCTCGTGGGCAAGTCCGCGAAAATTCCAGCCGGGTCTCCAGCCCAGCATTTCCCGAATCGTGTCTTGCGGAGTTTCATCATCAGGACGGAGATAAGTACCCAGACGAACGTCAGGTTTTGCGTCCGAATTTTTTCTCCAACTCGGCCAGCGAAATCTGGATCATGGTCGGCCGTCCATGCGGGCAACAGTACGGCAGATCGCAATTCAGCAAATCCCGAATCAGTTTCTCAACTTCGGGATAACGCAGCGGATCATTGGCTTTGACGGCATGGCGGCAAACGGTTTTGGCAATCATCTCTTCGCCTAACCGCATCGCCGAACTGCTATTGCTGGCGCCTTTGAGATCGTCGGTCACTTTACGCATAAACTGCGTCGCATCTGAAATGTTCAAAAAAGCAGGAACGCTGTCGATCTTAAATGTATTTGGCCCGAAGCTCTCAATCCCGATTCCCATTTTTTGCAAGGTTGACATATTGCGCTCGATCCAATCCGCATCCCGCGGCGGCAGATCGAAAGTTTGAGGGAGTAGGAGCTTTTGCGCTGGAACTCCCTGCTCTTCCATTCGTCGCCGCAAATCTTCGAAGAGAATACGCTCGTGCGCCGCATGCTGATCGACGAGGACAAGCCCGTCTGCATTTTCCATCAAGACATAGAGCTTATTGAGGACCCCGATAATCCGGAATTGCTGAGGAGCAGCTTCGGCGGAGGCAATTGTCTGCTGCGCGCGGTCGGGGTCACCGACCACGGCTACGGAGTCCGGCATGATAGGTGGTGGAGGAACAAACCCAGCACTTCTGTGTCTGCTATCGCCAAAGTCAGCCTCAAAGTGGGGAAGTTCACGATGCGGAGCTGAAGGAATCTTTGCTGCCGTTCCGACTGGCTCCGGCGCAGCGTGCGGTGCGCGAAACTTTTCCTGCCACTCCGTCCGGCGGCTTTCCAACGCTTGCTGAATGCAGCGGATGACCGCTTCACGCACCGCAGTCGGATCGCGGAAACGCACTTCGCGTTTTGCCGGGTGAACGTTTACATCGACTGCGGCTGGATCGAGATCGAGAAAAAGAAACGTGACCGGATACTGCCCTCTCATGAGCGCGGTGTGGTAGCCTTCCCGGACAGCGGCAGTGATGATGCCGCTCTCGATGGCGCGGGCATTTACAAAAATGAGCTGTTGCGCGCGCGTCTGCCGGCTCAGGCCGGCCTGACCGATGAACCCGCTGATTTGAATTTTCCGTGACGCAGCACCGTTTAGCTGAATCAGGCGTTCCAATAGTTCGACACCATATAAATCTCGGATTCGATCGGCAAGCGTTGCCGTTGCCGGTAATTGGAACACGAGCCGGCCATCTCGCAGCAGCGTGAAGGCGGTCTGAGGGTGGCCGATCGCCTGCAGGTGGATCTGATGCTCGATATTGCGGCTTTCTGTGTTTTCGGAACGGAGAAATTTTCGAC
>QHNJ01000316.1 GCA_003218395.1 Verrucomicrobiota bacterium | reverse complement strand
GTGTTCATGACTTCGACCGCCTCGGCCGAAGTACGCACCGGCACGATTTCGAATTCCATGAGATCACTCCAATTCTCAATCCAGCGGTCGAACAGCGCGATTTGTTCAGTCTGCATCAGTTGGTAACAGACTTTGAAATCTAAATCGATCCAACTGGAGACGTACTCCAGCCCGTCGGGCATCATCCGTCCTTTCTCGCGGAAGCGTCGATAAATTTCCGGCGCCGCTCCTTCTTTGAAATGCTCGATGACCATGTAAAGCATGATTGTTCTGTAGAGGCGGGCGTGTCGCCCGCAAATTTTATTTCCGCAGCCGGCACGGCTGCCGCTACAGATTTTTCAGTTCTTCGTTCGTTTCCGCGAATGCATTGACGGCGAATTCCAAATCTTCGCGGGAATGCGCGGCGGAGACTTGCGTGCGGACTCGCGCCGTGCCGTGTGGCACGACAGGATAGAAAAAGCCGATCACATACACGCCTTTCTCGAGCATACGCCCGGCGAACTTCTGCGATTTGGCGGCGTCGCCGATCATGATCGGCACGATCGGATGTATCCCGGGCTTGATCGTCAGGCCCCGTTTGGTCAGCGCCGCGCGAAAATACTTTGTGTTCTCTTCGAGCTTGTCGCGCAATTCCGTCGAAGCACTCAGCAATTCGAGCGCTTTCAACGACGCCGCGACAACCGGCGGCGCGATGGTATTGGAAAATAGATACGGACGTGATCGCTGCCGCAAAAGATCGACAATTTCTTTGCGACCACTGGTGAAACCGCCGCTGGCGCCGCCGAGCGCTTTGCCGAGCGTGCCTGTAATAATGTCGATCTTACCCATCACCCCACGATATTCGTGCGTGCCGCGTCCGGTTTTGCCGAGGAAGCCGGTCGCATGCGCATCGTCGATCATCGTGAGCGCGTCATATTTTTCGGCCAGATCGGCGATTTCTCCCAAGTTCGCGATCGTTCCGTCCATCGAGAAACAGCCGTCGGTCGCGATCAATCGAAACCGCGCATCTTGCGCAGTGCGTAGTTGCGCCTCGAGGTCGGTCATGTCGTTGTGCTTGTAACGAAACCGCTGTGCTTTGCAGAGCCGGATGCCGTCGATGATGCTGGCGTGATTCAACTCGTCACTGATCACCGCGTCCTTGTCGGTGAGCACCGTTTCGAACAAACCGCCATTGGCATCGAAGCAGGACGGATAAAGGATTGTCTCTTCAGTGCCCAGGAATTTGGTGAGCGCGGCTTCGAGCTCTTTGTGAATGTCCTGCGTGCCGCAAATAAAACGCACGCTCGCCATGCCGAAGCCGTGCGTGTCGAGGGCCTCTTTCGCGGCCGCGATTAACGCGGGATGATCGGCGAGGCCGAGGTAATTGTTCGCGCACATGTTGAGCACACGTTTGTCGCCAGTGATCGCAATGTGCGCATTCTGGGGCGTCGTAATTACCCGCTCGGTTTTGTAAAGACCTTGCGATTTAATTTCTTCGAGTGTTTGCGAAACTTGTTTTTCGAATTCGGCGACCATATTGCCCCACAGATTACACAGATTTCCCAGAGTAAGAAAAGAGAACAGAAGCGATTTCCGAAATCATAGCCGCAGAACGGAGCTGCTGGGGCGCGAGCGACATGCTGTTTCCCATCTGTCTTTGATCCGTGTAAATCCGTGGCCAAAAGCTCCTGAAAAATAGTCTTGCATGGGTTGTGAATAACTGTTAATAACTTGGGCCGGCGATCCACTGTGACCCACGCGAAGCGTCGTAACCTTGCCTTAGCCGTTCTAGCGGCGTTCATCGCTATTGCCTTGCTTAGTGCCTGCGGGACCACCCAGCGCGCATTGCCTCCCTACGAACGCCCGCTAGCGAAAGCGGATTTTCAAAATGTGCGCACAACTGCGTACACACATACGGATTCGGATCACCTAGAATATAGCAATCACAACGCGCTCGGCGGAGAATTGCACGCGGCAGGTGCGCCGATTCATCGAGCCGAAAATGTTTTGCGCGCAATTCCGGTTTCGGAAAACGACGATGTCGAAATCCGCCGAGTGTCGAACTCTGGTGTAGTTCTCCAGCCATTCTCAATGGATGAAACCAGGACGACCACCCGCGTAAGAACGACAACGCGTGTCACGAAAGCGACCCGTGTCGCGAAGCGCGCTATCGCAGTTGCAAAAGCGCCAATAATCGGCAGCGCAGCGGCTGATTGGTCGCGTTGGCCGATGGGAACTACGTTTCGCCTATTATCGACTGGGCAAATGTATCGCGTGGAGGATTACGGCTGGGCGCTCTCCGGGCGTAATACTATCGATCTCTACATGTCGAATCAACGTGAGATGAATTCGTGGGGCGCTCGGCAGGAGACCATCCAAGTCCTGCAATGGGGCGATCCGCAGCAAAGCTTGCAGTTCCTCCAATCGCACCAGAACTACAAGCACATCAAACGGATGGTACTCGAGCTCCAAGGCCGCCACGAACAAGCTGCAGCGCTGCGGTAGATTAGGGGGGGTCTTGGCATCTCACAGGAAAGTTCGCGATCGCGAGGACGCGCTTGCCAGCATGCGAGACGCATGCGCTACCCGGAATGATCCGCGCCTTCCGCGACATCCGCGGTTAAAAATTTAACGTTCGCTCCAATCGAGCACGATTTTGCCGGAGTTGCCGGATTTCATTAGCTCGATGGCTTCGCGGAATTCGGTGTAGGGAAAGTGGTGGGTGATGACCGGCATGATGTCGAGGCCGGATTGGATCATGGCAGTCATTTTGTACCAGGTTTCGTACATCTCGCGGCCGTAGATGCCCTTGATGGTGAGCGCGCTGAAAACGACGGTGTTCCAATCGATCGCGGCGCCGCCGGGCATGATGCCGAGCAGCGCGATTTTGCCGCCGTGAAACATGTTGGGCAAAATGTCGGCGAAAGCTTTCGGGTTGCCGGACATTTCGAGTGCGACATCGAAGCCCTCTTTCATCCCGAGCGTCTCCATCGCTTCCGCGGCCTTTTCG
>QHNJ01000157.1 GCA_003218395.1 Verrucomicrobiota bacterium | reverse complement strand
GGTCGTTGTCGCATTGCTGCTGTTGATCTCTCGCTTGCTTCCCAAAACGCAGTGAAAGGATCCCTTCCGTGCTTGAGCGGCCGAAACGAACTGCAATCTTCATCGTGTGACGATCTTTGTGGGGTGCGGGTTTGCCGCGAAATATCGCGAAGGCGGCGGCGTTCTTTCCGTGCCATTGCAATGGGTGCTCGGACTGCGGCGACTGAAACTCGACGCCATCTGGCTGGAGCTGTTACCGGCGACAAACGATCCGCGCACTGATCAGGCCAGGATCGCGAATTTCCAGCGAAGATTGCGCGACCACAGCTTGGCCGGCCGATACTGTTTGCTATATCAAAAGCCGGCTGATGATGTGCACGATCTCGCTAGGATGATTTGTATCGGAATGTCGGAACGGGATCTGCTCGATCGACTCGGGGGACCAAACGCGCTGCTCAATCTCAGTTACTCGATCCATCCGCCGTTTCTTACGCAATTCGAGCGCCGGATCTTCTGCGATCTCGATCCGAGCGAAATTTTTTACTGGATGACGAAAATGGAAATGGGCCAGTCGCATCACGACGAGTTCTGGACGATCGGCCTCAACGTTCACGGAGGCGATTGCCAACTGCCGAAATCGTGGCTTCGCTGGAAAACATTTTATCCGCTGGCGGACACGAACCTCCTTCGGCGGCGACCGCGCCCGCGCGAGCCCAAGTTCACGACGATCGGTCAATGGTATTGGGGCGGCGCTGTTGAAGTTGCGGGAGAATTTCCAGATTTGTCGAAGAAGCACGCGTTCGAGAAATATCTCGATTTGCCGAAACGGATTCCCGAAGCGCGTTTCGAGCTGGCCATGAATATCAATCTGAACGATCCGGAACGGGCACGCCTCAAGAAGCGCGGATGGCACATCATCGATCCGCATCGGGTTGCGCGCACCCCCGGCTTTTATCATCGATACATGGCTGGCGCGCTTGCCGAATTCACTGTGATAAAAGGCGTGGATGTAGCGTGGCGAACTGGATGGTTGAGCGATCGCGCCGCGGCCTTTCTCGCGCTGGGACGGCCGGTCATTACCGAAGACAGCGGAGCGGAAAAATATCTGCCGCCAGAGAGCGGATTCCGTTTCGTCCGAAACGCTGACGAGGCGGAAATAGCCGTCAAAGAAGTGCTTCAGGATTGGCCCCGGCTCTCCAGGCAAGCACGGAATTGTGCGCTGGAAGTTTTCGATTCCGTCAAAAATCTTCGTAAAATTCTCGATCTTTAGAGTGCCGCTCGCCGTCGCGAGCGCGACAAAAACGTGCGATTTTCGCGATTGCAAAACAAATTTCGGATGTTACTCGTTGTCCGGTTATGGCTGACTTGATCAAACCGGGCGAGCTGAAAGAGCGCATGAAAAAAGTCCCCGAGTGGGAGCTGGAGAAAAAGCATATCGAGCGCACGTTTGAGTTTGATGATTTTGCCGATGCGATCGATTTCGTGAATGCAGTGGCCGAAGTGGCTGAAGAAGAAGAGCACCACCCTGACATCGACGTCCGCTACAACAAAGTGCGCCTGGTTCTTTCGACGCACAGCAAAGGCGGTCTGACCGAGTTCGACTTCGGCCTCGCGGAACGGATCGACACACTCGCGGAGTGAAGAGAGTGATTAGAAGCGGAGCGGTTCCAAAAATAGCTAGAACGATCAAGTGGATCGAATAATCCCTGGCTCGATGCCAAATCGGGGGCCTTGGGCACCATTTTTTACCATCGCGCGACGAAGTGCGCGCTCCACCTTGTGATTTAAGGTCGCTGCCTACCCGTGGTTGTTTTTCGGCAGGCGCCCTTCGTCGGCATCGATGAATTGGAACGCCGTCTGGATGTTCGATCGGTCGGCCATGCCTGCTTCTTGTTTTCGGCGCTTTAGCGTCTCTGAAACTTCGTCGTTCCAGCCACGCTTACGCATGAATTCGTTCCACACGTAAATCTCATCTTCGGATGGCTTGCGGCCGACGCTGAAGCACCATTGAAGAATTTCCTCATCGGAGCCGCCCTGTTTCGCGCGCTCGACTAATTTGTCGTAATTGATTCGGAGAAAGGTCACGCATTTTTCGTCGAAACCCTTTCCAAGATTCGCATGGTAATCCGGAGGCAATTCGTCTTTGGCGTGCAACCAGATTTTGTCCAGTATTCGGCCGAAATAGAAGAGGCCGCCCACTTTCTCGTTCGGACTGCGGAGAGCAACGGTGGCCATCAAATGAAGTTTGGACGTTTCCCCGGGTGGTTCAAGGCACGACTGCTTCAGTAGCACAGACATCTTGTCTGTGGGGACGCCGGGCATCTTGCCTGGCGTTTCGATGTTGTAAGCGGCAGGCGAGACGCCCGCCTACCCCACAGGCAAGGTGCCTGTGCTACGAGGTGTCGAGTTTTTCACTTAGCGATTTTGCGATTCAATGCGTTAATTGATTTGATGGATCGGGTTGTTGGAATTGAAACCGAATACGGCTGCCTGCTGAGCGAAGAAGAGCCACAAATTAATTCCGAGCTCTGGCCGGCAAAGGTTAAAAACTACCTTTTCCGAAAGGCCAACGCCGGCACTATCGATCTGCACTACCGGGATTACGAGGAACCGCCGGGCAACGGCGGTTTTCTTCTCAACGGCGGGCGGCTGTATCTCGACATGGGGCATATCGAGTATGCGTCGCCAGAGTGTTTGCATTTGCACGATCTCGTTACCTACGAGTTAGCTGGGGACGATTTGCTCCAATCGTCACTCATTGCCCTGGGCGCGGAGGGTCGGGTGTCGTTTATTAAAAACAATGTCGATCATCACACCGGCGCCACATTTGGTTGTCACGAGAATTATTTGATGAAACGGGAGGCGCAATTCACCCCGCCAATCCTTGGAACGTTGCTCACTTTTTTAGCAACGCGGCAAATCTTTACCGGAGCCGGCCGCGTCGGCCAGTCGAATCCGCTCGCGTTCGATTTTGAGCCGCCCCAGCCAGAGGCGCAGGTAAGCTTTCAGCTCAGCCAGCGCGCCGATCACATTGTGAACGATATCTATCAATGGGTACAATTTAATCGCGCCATCATCAACGCGCGGGATGAGCCGCTGGCCGATTACCGGAAATATCGGCGGCTTCATTTGCTCATCGGCGACTCCAACATGAGTCCGTTCGCTACCGCGCTGAAGATCGGCACGACCGCCTGCGTTTTATCGCTGCTCGAGGATGGCTGTCTGCCGCGGAATCTTGTGCTGGCCGATGCCGTGCGGAGCACACGCGACATCTCGCGCGATCCCGCTCACCAGTGGATTGTCCATCTCGAGAATGGCAAGACTATCGGCGCGCTCGATGTGCAGTGGGAATTTCACGAGCTGGCGCGAAAGAATCTGCGTAACCGCAGCGCGGAAACCAACTGGCTGCTGGAAAACTGGCGCTTCGTTCTTGAAGCACTTGAGCGAAATCATGAATCGTTGATCGGCGGAGTCGATTGGATCACCAAAAAATGGTTGCTTGAAACGTTTATGGAGGAGGAAAAATTGCGCTGGGATCATCCATGGCTGCAAAGCATCGATCTCGAATATCACAACATCGATCCGGTCCGGGGACTGTTCTTCGGCATCACGCCGGGCAAGGGAATTGCGGAATGGAACAACAGTGTCCGTCGTCCGAGCGCGACGCATGTTCCTCCGGCTAATACGCGTGCGTCAGGCCGAGCACAGGCCGTCGCGTTTTTTCAGTCCCGCAGTGGCGAGATTCCGTACGTCATTAATTGGGATTCGATTGCCTGTGACAGCCGCGATTTTCTGGTCATGGGCGACCCATTCCAGACTTACAACGAAGAAGTGGAAAAGTTTTTGGCCAAACCGCGCGTGATCGGCAACCTGATTGAAGAACAACGGTGATTTGCGCGGGTTCCCAGCTTTTAATCAAGCGGGCTGTTCACGGCTCGTGCCTTCCTTTTACCGGGAACGTTCTCCGGGGAAAGCCGAAATAGACGAAACAAACTTTCGTCGAATTGTAGTTAGATGATTGTGCGCTGATGGGTGATTTTGATCTCTTCGGAACGCTCGACACGCTGATAGACGCGTGGTGTGAGCGCCGGGCACTTCGGCAGCTACACTACCTGCTACGCGTGTATCCAGGGATCTTTGCGCACACAGATCAGAAGTTCGAGCTGCTTGACGCTCTGAAAGATGTTAAAGGCCTTTGCCGCGATCACCTCACAGCAGAAGAGAAGAGAAAGGTGCAACAGGCACACGATTTCTTGGAAGAAAGGCTTCGTGGATAGCGTATCATCTAACCAAACGATGAAGCCAACGGCCCCATTGCGATGCAACTTCAGCGTGTTTGCCACGATACCCTGCCGTGGCTTATCTCTTTCTCGTTAGGCCGCTTACACCGATTGAACATTTAACAGGCAATGCCTATGATCAAATCTGTGCCTGCAAATCAATTATGGTTTCAAAACTCACTCGTCACAATCCGGGTGTCCATGTCGGACGGCCAGGATGGCATCTCAGTCCTTGAGCATCGTGTGCCGTATGGCTTTTCACCGCCTTTACATCTTCATCGCGCGGAGGACGAGGTCTTACACGTCCTGGAGGGGGAGTTTCGCGTGAAGGTCAAAGACCAGGAGCACCGGCTCGGCGCGGGCGACATTCTGCTGGCGCCGAAGGGCGTGCCGCACACTTATCGCGTGGAGTCAGTAGCGGGAGGCCGCTGCCTGACGATCACAGTGCGAGGGGATTTTGAACGCTTCGTCTGTGCGGTGAGCCGCCCGGCGGAACGCCCGGAATTGCCAAAGCCGGCCGGACCACCCTCAGCCGAGGCCATCCAGACGCTGAAGGACGCCGCAGCCAAATATGGAATCGAGCTCGTCGGGCCACCCCTTCAATGAAGTCAAGCGGCCATGAAAAACGAAATCATCCGCGTCGGGCAAATCGAAATTAAATTCTTGCTCGAAGCTGCCGACACGAACGGTTCGGTGGCGATGTTTGAATTCACCGTCCCGGTTGGAGCGAGGATGCCGCTGCCCCATTCGCACAAGCATTACGACGAAACCATCTACGGAGTGGAAGGCGTGATCACGTTCACCGTGGAGGGAAAACCGGTGGACATTGGCCGTGGGGAATCTTGTTTTGTTCCGCGCGGGGCGGTTCACGGTTTCAACAACCTGAAGCAGACCGATGTGAAGGCGCTGGCCATCATTACTCCGGCGCTCCTCGGCCCGGATTTCTTCAAAGAGGCCGCAGCCATCGTGAATGCCGGTGGCCCGCCCGATGTTGAAAAGTTGAAAGCTGTCATGGCGAAACACGGACTAGTTCCCGCGATGCCGCCGGTGATTACCCGATGAATTCCTTCAGACGGCCTAACCATGCGCTGCAGCGAACCCGGCCATCGCGCTCCGGTTGCAATCCACGCGTCTCGCGGGGGGGGTCGCTGAGCTTGGGTCGTTAGATGTATTCCCGCATGCTCGTTGTCGCGGCAGCCGTTACCAGCCTAGATGCGCTGGCCGCTTGCGCCGCGCACGACGCTGGTGCTCCACGCATCAGTGACCAAGAAATGCAGGTCCTCGTATCCGATTACTACTGGCAGCGCGATTTACCTGTGCCGCGCTACACTTCCGAGCAGCTCGATGAGCTGTTGCGCGCATCCGCTGATCCTACGCTCGACGGCGAGCGGGCTGAGTCACAGGCGTCGCGGGTCGCGGTCGCGCTCGTATCAGTCGGCGACGAGCGTTTTTCCCAGGCCCTGTCTCATCAGCCAGCGAGCGTCAAGCGCGCCATAGCTCGTGAGATTCATTACATGTGGAGACGGCATCACTTGCACTACCCAAAGACAAGGCGTGTACTCCAGCTATACATCTAACCAATCGCTCCAGCTAACCGCTGGCCGCTGCGATGACCAGTTTTACTTTTATGAAACACTTAGTGACATTGCGAAAACTCGCTTCCGCCAGCGGTAGCTGAGCTCCTTCTCGTTAGATGCTACTCCGAGGCATAGCGACACTCGTGTTCGCGGCAGCCTGCGCGAGCGCGGCGTCTGCCGATGAGCCAAAGCAACTCGTGGAATTGCGCAGCCGATTTGAGGCCATTGCACATCCCACCGAGGCGGATCGCGTTCGGTACATCATGAGCTTAGTTCGATTACGTGAGAGTTTCACCCGTGCAGACTACAAGAAAATGGAGGCCATTGATACAGAAGTCGTCAAACATCCGATGCCGTCGGAGGTGGATTCGGCCGACTTGCGCAAGCGCATTGTCGGCCAGTGGACGTCGCCGCGTCATAGCTATCTTTACCGCGCGAACGGTACCTGGACTATGTTGCCCGAGTTCGAGGACGGAATGCAGGCGACTCACGGCGTGTGGCATATTGAAAGAAACACGTTCTTCCAGAATGCGCTCGTAAAGCCCCCCGAGCCACCAGACAGAGGTGAGACGATGATCATTCTGACAGACACCGATTTTGTTTGGAGCACGCACATCGCGCCGTACTACATGCGACGGGGCGATGTTTACCCGTGGCGCGACTAACAGCATCTAACCCCTATGTGGGGTGTCAAGTGTGGCGAGCGAGTGTGGGTAGGTGGGTTGTTAGCTGATAAACTTTGCTTGTTGGGGGTTGAGGTTTAATTGGAGCGCTTCCTCTTCCGGTTTGCTCGTTGGTATTTTCCCAGCGGCTCGTACTCCTATCCGTGCGTGAGCTCTTGGTCGTCTGAGCAGCAATTTGATCAATGCGATCAGGGTGGAAGAGGAACTTTGGGCGCGCCCAATCTAAGCCGACGCTCGCGAAGGCTTTCGGAGCGGGTTAGGCGCACCGGGCATGCCTACTGACCTCAGATTTGCGACCTCTGATCTCTAATTGTGTTCGCGTTGACCCTAGCGGCGGCTGATCTTCTTCTCGTTAAAGGCAAGGCCCGCGCACATTTTGTTCTTTTCTTGCGAACGCGCCCGACATATTCTCCTGCTCGTGAGCGGTGCAGCTCGATTCCAAGTTCCGGATTCGAGATCTTTGTTCCGGGGCGCCAGGATGATCCTGTTTACAGGAGCGCCGATCTCTTTGAGCGCACCGTCTCACACTTTTTGCCGCGCTGCGGCGTCCTACCCTCAATCGAGACGATGGAGCGCCGAGATTCCGTAGTTCTCCTGGAGAACAGGTGCCTCGGCGGCGACTTGCGCTGCGTCGAGGTCGATCTGTTTTGGGTCCTCCTCGGTTTCAATCTTGATGAAGCCGCCTTCAATCGGCTGTTTCACGGCTTCGGCAAGATCGCCTAACGATTTGATTTCTTTGCCGTTCGCTTTTGTGACGGTTAAGTAGGAAAGCTCGTCGTAGCCAATTGTGCTGTTGGCAGGGAGGACCTGGCTGAGAATAACGACGCGGCGATTTCCCTCTGGAAAGAGCTCTGATTGGAAATGGTCGAGGTAAACCAAGCGCTGGGGCGCTTCTCTTTGCCAGGCCGCTCCCCATTCTTTGAGATATTGGCGGGAAAGCTCTTGGAAAATGAGGCCGCCGAGGACGTAGTAGCGAGGAGGCTGATCGAAATTATACGGCGGACTGACATAATCTTTCGCGTCCCGATGCTCGAGCGTCACGTTTAGCTGCATTGGATTGCCATTGCGCTCGATGCGAAAAGGGATGACATCGCCGGAATAAGCGTGGGCGGTGAGCAGATTTGTAAATTCGATCTTGCCGTAAAGTGGATCGACATAGTTGCCGTTTTGATCGATCTCATTGTTCGCGACTGCTATTACGATGTCGCCGACTTTCAGCCCGGCTTTCATCGCCGGTGTATTCGGCTCGACATTCGTAACGTAAACGCCGCCGCCCTTCCCTATTTCTCCGGCAAATTGGCGCAGTTCCGGGTCACGCGTTGGGAAAAATGAAAAACCAATGGATGGAAAACCTCGATAATTCTGGCTCTCAGCCTCCTTCAAAAAATGTGTGATGATCGGTGCAGGGATGGCGTCGAGCAACTGCGAACGCGAATCGTAGCGGAGCAGCAACCCGGCGAGCTTGTTATTCTTTACCAGTGGCACGGTGTAGCTGTTTTCTCGATACTGCATCGGGAGGCTGATGCGGTAGGTGAGAAATTCCCCGACATCGATGGGGTACGGCGTCATCTGCACAGTTGTCACCAAACCTTCCGTCGCGAGCAAGGCGCCGGTCGGCTCGAGTTGCCACGCGGCAAGTCGATCGCCGACCACGGTGTCGGGTGTGATTTCGAGCGGAGTGATTTCATCGAGGAATGTTTTGTCCATGGGCTCTAGCAGCGCCAAGTTGGCTTCATAATCGATGACCTGGACCTTGGCCGCCGTTTTTTCTCCGGATTCGGCGCGCTCGAGTTCGACGTAATTTTGGTTGGCAACCAGGTCTGCAGTTACTAGGACACGCCCCTTCGACAGAACCGCGCCGAGTGCGCGCTTCGAAAACGGCGCTTTCTTTTGCCAGGGCCGAAAATAATCGTAGGACTGGCCAGTCACATTGACGCGAACAAGGGCAAGCTGCTTTTGCTTGCTCAGTGGCGTCGGCACCCCGGGTTCCTTTTTGGCCAGCGTCCCGCTGACTGTTACGAGAACCAGTCCAAAAGTAACGAACAAACGTTTGTGCATTAGATGTTGTCGGCCTGCTCCGGCGATTTTGACTCGGGTTTTTCTTCGAGATTTTGCTCTTTCAACACATTGTAACGCGTTTTGATCCGCTCGCGGGCAGTTTCCACTTTGTTGCGATCGAGTACTAACGGAGGGCCATCGCCGATCATTCGGATGACAAAGCGTTCTGGCGTCTCGGCAAACGTGCGGGCCAGATCATCGAGCGTCCGAATTTTCTTGCCGTTTATTTCATCTACAATTCCGCCCCGGTACGGTGCGAGATAAGTATTGATCGGGTCCGGCAAAATATTAGCCAACACAATGACATCTGGATGCTGCAGATAAAGTTGCTCCAAAATGAAGTATTCAAAGAAATGTCGGAGCCGCAGATCGGTTGGTCGATAGGCTTCCATCAAGTCCAGGTTTAACGGTTGAAAAAGCAAGCCGCCGTAGAGTACATAACGAGGACGGACATCATAACTGTGCCCTTGAATCAGATAGGGCCATGCAGTCTTCAAAAACTCGATCTTCACAGTCATCGGCTGCTTGTCGCGCCAGATGTCGAGTTTAACCGAATCACCTTTGAATTTCCGTTCTACTACTTCTTGAAAGTCCGCGCGCTCGCCTTCCAGCTCAACATTCCCATCGCTGGCGATAGAATGACCATCGATAGTGAGAAGAACATCACCCGGCCGAAGGACGGTCGCCGATGGTCCGGCCTCTACGACCGTGTTCACCAAAACGCCTCGGTCGTCGTCTTTCAATCCGAGAAACTTTCTCTGCGCTGGGTTTTGCAGCTTGGAATAACTGAGCGCAAGATCGACATATTTGTCGTAATGCCCGTTGCTGACATCTTTTAAGAACCGGTTAATCACCGGTGTAGGAATCATGTAGGCAACGCCTTGCGCGACGTCGCCGCTGTAACCTTGAAACGCCACACCCATCACCTTGCCGTTTTGCATTACCGGCCCACCACTGTTGCCCGGATTGATCTGAGCGCTGATCTGGACCGCGAGATGCTGATCGATCGACGAATGGGTATAGAGCTGAAAATCAATTCGCGATACTATCCCAGCCGTGACGGACATCCGCTCGCCGCCGATCGGATAACCATAAGCCGACACAGTCGATTCCAGCGCGGGAATTCCGCCAAATTGTAACGGGACCATATTCTTGAAAAAATCCGGAGCCGATACGGTGATCAACGCCAGATCACAGTCATTGGCAATGAATTGTACTGTCGCCGGATATTTGTTCGGATCGCTCTCGCGTTCCACGATCAGATACCGGCTGTTAGCGACAACATGCGCGTTGGTCAGAATGCGATTGCCACTTATGACGAATCCGGCGCCGACGCCGCGTTGGAGCGCTCCTGCGTTCCACGGCGCTTTGTAATCCGGCTCCACCGAGGTCGCCGTGATCCGGACAAGACTTTTTTGAACCGGCCCATTTGGTTTTGGCGGTGCAATCGGAACAGGCACCGGAACGACTGCTTGGGCGGGCGAAACCGATCTCGATGGAACCGCCACTGGTGCTTCCGGCTGCGCGGGGGGAGAGGTCGCTGGGTTGCTTTGCTGTCCGTACGATATTGCTCCGAACAGCAGAATAGCGGAAACAAAACTAAGAGAACGCTTCATGAGCGGAAAGGCTGAAAATCAAACAGAGTAGTCGAAAATCAAGATCGGAATTTGCATTCGCAGCTGGCCTTCGGACAGAACTGACATATTACATGCGCCCGGCGTTCAACATTCAGTGATGAGCCAGAAGCTGGCGCAAGTTTCCAACTTGCAAACGGCCAGGTAGGGAGGTTACAAACTTGCCTCACAATGAAGCAAAATCGGAGAATCAAATTCCAGCGTGATCGAGAATCGATTTGAGGACTTTTTTTGCTTCAAAAAATTCGCGCGCCAGAGCGCGAGCGGCGCGGGAATGTTTCGCATAGTCGGC
>QHNJ01000156.1 GCA_003218395.1 Verrucomicrobiota bacterium | reverse complement strand
TGGATAACGCAATGTAAGTGTTCCTAAAACAGCGCCAATCGAATGGTCGTGATTGATTCGTTCACGAGTAAAAATCGGGATTGTCGGGTCCTCGAAGATATCGAAGCCGTTTTTGCTGGCGTCCAGGGCAAATCCTTCAATGCCCACACCAAAGTAGCGGTGGAAGAAATATTTTATATCGCCGCCGCCGCCCCAGGCGTGATCTCCACCAATGTAATGGTCAAAGGTGCCGAGCACGGGGTTGCCTTCACTGGTACTTTGTACGACATCCAACAGCCAAAGATTAGGATTGTACTCGGTGTTGGTGAAAGCATAGGTGCCCCAGAGATTCACATTCCATTCATTGTCGCCGTACCATTGAGGACACGGCGGCGGCGCGACCTGCTTCATTTCTTTTTCCGAGATTTCTTTTCCCGGATCGCTATCGGTGCGGAGAACCTTGGTGAGGTAACGGAACCGCGTGGACACGGGCGCTTCCGCTTCGGCGCGTTCGCTACCGAAGAGCCAGGAAAAGGCGACAAAGACATCAGCCACCGGCGAATCGTCGGTGCAGCCGAACAAGGGCGAGATATCCAGGCGAGTTTGCGGTGTCGGTTTCCATGCGAGAGTTGGACCGATGATAAAAGTGTGCCGGGGATCCCCGCGCGTGTCTTTGACGGTGAAATTTTTATATTCCATTTCTACGCCGACTTTCAGACGCTCGTTAGGCAAGAGAACGGGAGTCATGACGCTCTGGGAGAAGCCCCATTCGCGGCCGCGGTCGCCGGTGTTCTCCTTTTCGAAGAACCAGTTCATGGCCCACTCAAAGCGCTCGCCGAAATCCTGGGCGAGGAGCAAACGAAATTCGTAGGCATCGGGAACTTTGGGCGGGCCACCTTCTTCCTCTCCTTCCTCCCCAGGAGGCGGTGGCGGTCCTTCTTCATGTCGAATAGTGCCGACACCGAATTTGTATTCCGCAAAGAGTGTTGGATTGAGCGGAATCTTGTTCCAATCGGCAAGAGCCCATCGTGCTTCCAGACTCACCGTCTCCGCGCCGCCACCGCCATTAAAGCGCTCGAACTTTGCCTCCCCCGCTACACCAAAACGATACGGTAGACCCATTTCGATCTCTTGAGTGAAAAGATAATCGGGCGGCCCGTGGCGGAACCCCTGGCCCTCAAAAATCTCACCGAAGAAAAATGCCCATGGCGGCAAAACGTAGGCCTGCGTCAGGTTAGAGAACCGGCTGCGCGAAAATCCTGGAGGCGCGCCGTAGGCACTGGGCACTTCCTCGCCGCTCACGACGACCTCTTGCTCGGAAATAGCCGACTGCGCGCGGACCGACTGGTTGCTAGCAAAAAAAAGCAGGCATCCGCATGCGATCAGCGGGATGAGCCACCGCCACCCAACTCCACAAGAAAAGAACGTTTTACTCATAAGTTCCGCGAATCATTACAAAATTGTAATGATTGGCAAGAGAAATTTTTGGACAACCTAAACCTCTGGCGTGTACACCCAGCCGAAATGCTGTCAGCCCGTCCTTTGCGGCGGGTTTCCAACCCGCAGGACGCATTGGCAGCATGCCTATGTTCCGACAGGTGGCTTCGGGAAAATAAGCGTGACGGTTGTGCCGCGACCCACCTCGCTCTGAATCCTGGCGGATCCACCGTGGAGTTCGACGATCGATTTTACCAGAGCCAGGCCCAGGCCTGCTCCATCGGAGCCGCGCGATGATTCGGCGCGGTAAAATCGATCGAACACGCGCGGCAAATGCTCTGGACCTATCCCGTAGCCATTATCGCTGACTGCGACCTCGAAATCGGCCGCGTGTTCGGCAAGTGCGATTTGAATTGAGCCGTTTTTCGGAGTGAAACGCAGCGCGTTATCGACCAGATTGCCAACCGCGCGCTCGAACAAGGCCGGGTCGGCATAAATCTGACCTTCGCCGCTGCAACTGATCGCAACATGATGATCCTCGGCGATCGTTTGATAAAATGTCGCGATCTTTTCCACCGCCGCGCGCGCATCGAATCGCGTCCGCTCGATCGGTTCGCGCGCCGCGTCAACGCGGGCGACGAAGAGCAAATTGTCAACGATTCCAGACAGCCGTTCGCATTCGGCAATTGTGGATTCGATCACTTCGCGATACGCGTGCGAGGTGCGATCACGCGATAAGGCAACCTGCGCTTCGCCTAGGATATTGGCAATCGGCGTGCGGAGCTCGTGGGCGAGATCAGCAGAAAATTGAGAGAGCCGTGTAAAGGAAGCCTCGAGCCGGGCCAGCATGCTGTCGAAAGCAACCGCGAGCGGCTGCAGCTCGCGCGGCCAACCGGCCAGCGCCACTCGTTCGCTGAGATGAGTCGGCCCGATTCGTTCGAGCGAACGCGTCATTTCTCCGAGCGGACGCAAACCACGCTTGGTGACCGTGATTGCGATCAGAGCCGAGGCAACCATGCTGCCCGCCAGCACAACGATGAGCAAAACGCCGAACTCTCTTTCGACTTGTTCGTCGCTCGAGCGGTCCTGCGCCACCTGGATGGTGTAAGTGTCGCCGGCGGCCTCTTCATTTACGGCGATTAACGAAAACAACCTCGCGCCCGCGCGATAATCTCGTCGGCTGCGAACAGACGATATCGATCTTTGCACGGGTGGAAAGACACCCGAGGCAAGCAAACGATCCATTCCGGGCGTTTCTGTCACGGTGCGGCCTTCGGAATCGAGAACTCTTATCCAATAAGGAGCACGTTCGCCGGCGTGGTGGGCTTTCAATTCTTGGCCGAAAATTTTTGGTCCACTCTCGTTGAAGTCCGCGCTCAAGGCAGAGATCTTGTCAGCCAGGATCGCGTTGTCTTCCGCGAACGCGTGTCGAACAACGATCCAATAAAACACGCCGAGCCCGCAGGAAAGCAACAGCGTCGCGGCCAGCGTAAAAAGCACGATAAGCTGCGACGCGATCGAGCGCGGTTCAGTGCGCTTTGAGAACATAACCTACGCCGCGAATCGTATGAACCAGTTTGGTTTTGAACGGATCGTCCACCTTGGCCCGCAAGCGACGCACCACCACATCCACGACATTGGTATTGGTTTTGAACCCGATGTCCCATACGCGTTCTGCGATTTCAGCCCGCGATACAACTTCGCCGACCGAGCGAACCAGATGAGCCAGGAGAAGGAACTCCTTTGGCGTGAGATTGAGCGGCACGCCGGAACGAACCGCCTTGTGCCGCTGCATGTCGATTTCCAAATCGTCGATGCGCAAATGTTCTACGTGTCGCTCGGGAGCGCGCCGCAATACCGAGCGCACCCGGGCGAGCAGTTCCGAAAACGCGAATGGCTTAACCAGATAATCATCCGCGCCCAACTCGAGTCCTTTCACACGGTCGCGCACACTGTCGCGGGCGGTAAGAAAAAGTATGGGCGTACGAATCTTGTCGCGCCGCAATTCCGCTACTACCTCCCAGCCGTCTTTGTTTGGCAACATGACATCGACGATGAGAAGGTTGAACCTGCTCGCGCGCGCCGCTACCAGCCCTGCCTCGCCATCGCAGGCGAGATCGACGACGAAACCGGCCTCCCGCAGGCCTTTTGCCAGGAAAGCCGCCGTTTTCGTTTCGTCCTCGATCACCAGGATGCGCATCGTCTTATGTACTTAAGCCATCGTTTGAAATGAAGCCACTGCCCGCCGGCCCACTTGTCAATGGCTGGCACCTACGAGGCCTGTGCGTCCTGGGATTCTAATGATTCCCGCGAAGGCGGAAGAGCAATCACCAGCCCGGCGAGCAAGAACGTGACCGCCGCCGAGAACAGACAGTAGCGACAGTACGCGTGCAGCAGGAAGGCCTGCACATACAGCAGCCAAAGCGTAACGAGAAACATCGCACCGATGGTCAGAATGAGAAATGCTCGCGCGCGCACGTAACCGAAAGCCGCGAACGTGGCGAAGCTGAATACGCTGAAGTAAGCCAGGGTGCCGAACAGAGCTACCGGAATTCCACCAACTTTCGCATACGAGCTGCCCAGCACACGGAAACAATCTGGCGATCCTCCGCAGACGAGCGTCTCGCCTGTCAACGCCTGCACAGCCAGATAAGTTGCGTCCGCCAGCCCCGCCAGCGAAACGATCGCGGCGACCGTATAAAGAATGGTTCGAAATCGCGATACGGTCATTTGGTTACGACTTTTGCTTTAGCGCCGCATCGATACTGGCACGAAGGCCATCCGGTGTTCTATCATTCGGGCCCAACTGGCGATTATTGATAAAAACGGTTGGAGTGCTCTGTACCCCGAGCGAATCGCCGCGCTCGTGATCGGACTCCACTCGCGCTTTGGTCTTTTCTTCATCTATGTCCTTTTTGAACTGATCGATATTGAGCCCGATCATTCCCGCATAAGAATCGAACAATTCACGGACGTTGTCGGCTTTGCTCCAAACCCCTTGCTCGCGATAAAGCACGTCATGCATCTCCCAAAAGCGGCCTTGCAGACCGGCGGCTTCCGCAGCCAGCGCGGCTTCGCGCGCGTACTTGTGATTCGGGAGCGGAAAGTTGCGAAAGACAAGGCGCAAACGCGGACCATACTCTTTCACGAGCTCGTCAATGAAAACGGCGATATTGCCACAGGGCGGGCACTGGAAATCGCCGAATTCTTCCAGCGTAACCGGCGCGTCCGGGTTGCCACGAATGTGCATCGATTCGGCGCCGCCTTTTCCGGGCAGGACCTTATCTTCGGGAATAGTGAGAAGCTGCGGCCGCTTTGCCCGATAGAGCATCGCTCCGCTCCCCAGCGTGGCCAATGCGACAACAGCAACAATAATAAAAGGCAGATAGCGTTTCATGGCTAAGACGAGCGGAGAATTTTCGGCGCAACGATTGAATCGTCAAGTCAGCACCCGGTTTAACCACGAATGAACACGAATGCAGACGAAGAAGGAGAAGATTTGCCCGCGAATCACGCGAATAGACGCGAATATAAAGGCAGGTGGATATAATTCCATTCGCGTTAATTCGCGTCATTCGCGGGCAGCCAATTTTTTGTTTTGCTATACTGCCAGTCGACGTCCCCAAATCTTTTGACCGATACGCAGCCGCGGGAGTAAATTGGCCAATGCGGTTCCGAAAATTCCCGATCATTTGGGGACTTCTTGTTATGTCTGCTTGCTTTTCTTCGGGCCAAACGCAATCCGGATCAGGAACAGGGATCGAAGGCGTGATTACGTTTGGTCCAACTCAAGCTGGGCCGATCAGGCCCGGCATTCCCAGTTCGAAGCCGCTCGCAAACGCTACGTTCGTGGTGGAAAACGAAAAAGGTGCGGTGGCATCGTTCACCACTGACGATCAGGGACGGTTTCGCACTTCGCTGCCGCCCGGGCACTACACCGTTTCCATGAATGGCAAGAAACATGGAATCGGGCATTACGGCCCCTTCGATGTCGATGTCGTGCCGGGCCAGATGACAAAGGTCCAGTGGGAGTGCGACACGGGAATTCGGTGACGCGTCAGGGTTTCGTCGTAGTAATTGCCAAACCGATCACAATCCGGAAGTCTAGAATCTTCCTAGCTTTCCTGAAAAAGCTTTCGTCATCTTCGTTATCCTCGTTGCCTTCTCTTTACGTTCCTTGACGTGCGACGCACGCCAAATCAACAGAAGAAAACGAAGGAAAGAAAGAAACTTGCCCGTGAATAACCCGAATGACCGGGATGAGATTGGTTTGAAAACAAGAGCGGACGGGGTGGCGGTTACCTATAGCCTTGGGAGTCGACGACACCCGCTACAAAGCAAAGGCGGACCCGCTTGCGCGACGCCGCCTTGATTGAAGTTGCGTGCTTCATCCCTAGGCAGCAAGTCAATCTAAGCGGTCGAAGACGAGATTGGCGATTTATTGTTCGCAGTCGTCAATCTGGCGCGCAAATGCAAACTCGACGCAGAAAGCACGCTGCAAACCGCGACAGACAAATTTGTCGCGCGATTCAACCGACTAGAGGGCGAGTCGCAGGGACGGCTTTGCTTAGTCAGGGCCGGTGCTGTGGCCCTGGATGGGAGCCATGATTGGCACTCCCATCTTGAAGAAACCGATCACAGCAAATTCATCCTGCGGCGGACGGTTGGAATCGAAACGGAAATTATAGAGAGTACCCCAGCGGATCGCATTTGCGTTTGGGTTTTGCGCAAGCGTCTCGCAGCTCCAAGTCAGAGAGCCCCCCGTTACCACCGATGTCCAGGGAGTGGCGTGGCCAGCAAATGACAAATGTCGGCTCAGTGACGAAGAGCCATCCTTCGAACGTCTGTCTGCTCCAGAATCGTCACGCAAAGCTGCCCGATGGACGCTAAGAAGCGACGATTAGCTGGTCAGCTTGTCTTTGTGGCCGCCCTTCTATTTGCTACCGGCCGGGATCACCGATCCCGGCTACAACCCTTATCCGCCTCCGGCACGAACGGCTTTAAACGTGCCGTGCTTCGACGGTTGGTCTCCAACGATGGGGGAGAATTCCACCTCGCCCTTTATCGAGCCATCTGTTTCAAATTTTCCCTTGAACACCAACGTTCCCGCGTCGCGCCCGACGTTGCCTAGCATAAATTCCACTGGCCCCGAAAACGTCACCGAGTTTCCTTCGCCCTGAGTCCAGTTTACCGCCGTAGGCTTGGCAGGTCCCCAAACCTTCAATCGTGGATCGAGCAACAAGAAAGAGCCTTTTCCGGCGTCTTGAGCGTCAAAGCGCAATGAACGGCTCTCGCCATTCGTGAACGTGATGTCCACCTTCCAACTGCCGATCATGTTCGGAGACTGTGCGTGGGACAAGGTGGCGATGCATGTTTGGGCCACTACCATCGCAATCAATGCCCGCGTTGCTTTCATGGGGAGCGCTCTTATCGACTAGGCAGGCGCGCGGCAATATGTCAAGCATGTTTTGGTTTTTGGATTTTTCTTGTGGCCCATTAATCGAACGACACCATCCGACTGACCTGCGACGTGCGCACATCGAACATTAATGCGCGCAAAAGCAAAGGCGGCGCCGCTTGCGCGACGCCGCCTTGATTGAAGTTGCCTGCTTGATTCCCCCTACGGGCCGCCGTCGAACCTCACCGTCACTTCGTTCGAACAGTTCATCGTGCCCGCGTCGCACACCTGGTAGGTGTAGAGCCCGTGCACAGTGAGCACGTCCGTATAGGAGCTGGTGTTCTGCACCTTCGCCAGCAAAACTCCATTGCGGAAGATCTTCACCCTGAACGACGCACCAGTCCAGGTGAGATGCACCGCCTCCCTCTGATCAAACCTGTGCGTTGAGGCCGTGAGCACAATCCCACTCGGAGTCGGTGTAGGCGTCGCCGTCGGCGTTACCGTGGGAGTTGGCGTGGCTGTAGGAGTCACAGTAGGCGTAGGTGTAGGCGTAGGGGTGGCGCATTGGAAGATTTCCATCGAGGCCAGTGGCGTGATGCCGTCACTTGCATAGCCGCCCGCCAACCAAATCCTGGTCGTCCCATCGGTGTCGGTTGGGAAGTTGCGCCGCGCAGTCGTGAAGGCAGGAACGGGTGAATTTACCGCCCACGTGTTAGTGCCCGGGGTATAGGCGTCCACCTCATTGGATGGGTTGGGCGCGGTTCTCCCACCGCCCATCACGAGCATTTGGCCATTGAAGTTAAGCGCTCGCGTCTCGCCTGTCGCCCGCGGTATGGCGGCAATCGTGCCGATCGTATTCGCCACCGGGTTATAAACAAAGGAGTTGGTCGTATCGGTAAGAGCGCCAGCCGTGATGTCGCTGCCCCCACCCGTGTAGATGAGGCTGCCGATGGTCGTCGTGGGTATGTAACCCAGCGGAACAGGCAGAACAGAGGGCTTCTGTACCCAGGTAGTAGGAGGAGTAAACTCCCAAATCTGGTTGGTCCCTTGCCCCCCACCCGTGATGGTGTCGAACCCGCCCAGGATATAGAGCTTGTTGCTGAGCACCGTGAAGCCACCGGGCAGAACCATTCCCAGGCCACCGGGCCAGGGAGCAGCAACCGGGCTGATCACGTCGGTGACAGGATTGTAGCGGAATACGCGATCGAAAGTGCCGACGACGGTAACTTGCGAACCACCCACGCAGTAGATGTAAGGCGTTCCAGCGTCAGTTAGCACGCCGCAGGCCATGTTGTTTACATGGGTGTCGGGGTAGGTGGCAGACTTACTGGTCCACATATTAGTAGCCGGATCATATTCGAACGGATGAGTGAATTCGCTGCCAGCTGAGTCGGAGGCGCGCCCGCCCATTCCATAAAACTTGCCATTGGCCGGGAAAAATACGCCAACCAAGCGGACCCCGCCATTTGGGGGGTTGAGGTCCGGACCGGCTGACCAGCTGCAGGGCGGTGTCGGCGTTGGAGTCGGCGTTGGGCCTCCTACGAAATTGAACTTGCCGATGCGAGTGTGCCAGTTGAAACTGCTGTTTGTGGCGTAGTATTCGTTCACGTGCCAGAAGGTCATGCCATCGGCCGGATCGATCGTTGTCATGCTATAATCGCCCCAGCGGCTGACGGTGTCGAGCTGGGAACCAGTGCCGTTGAACATTACGGCTTCGCCTTGCGCGAGGTTACCTGGCGGATCGGTGGCGAGGCGTCCCGCATAACGAATGCCTGGGAACATGGTGCTGCTGGATGAGGAATAACCGATGGCTGTGTCGCCGCTTTGATCAACCGCTATGCTGGGCATAAAGCGCCATACGCCATCGTTGCCATTGCTCCAGTCTTGTTGTTGAACTGCGGTACCGGGGAAGTTGCCACCGGTCACGTCGAATTGATACCAGCGAATAATAGTCGGCCCGTTCGGGAAATTCAGGATTGTTGTTTGATCTGCCCATAATGATTCCGTGCCCGTGCGATTCTGGTAAACAACCGGCGTCATGATTTTATCGCCAAGGGTCTGGATTTTGTCGGTTGTTCCCTGCTGCGGCACGATCGAAAACCCAGCAGTATTTGTCCATGCTTCAACGAACCCGTTGACTGCGATCAGACCATTCGGGGTGTGGTTGGGGAGAATGCCCAAAGTCGAGTTCGCCGGAATAGCAAAATCGACGTGGTACTTCCAGCCCTTGACTTGGGTCAAGGTTGTGGGGTTGCTGGCGGGGCTGTCCACAGCCAGGAGAAACTCATCTCTTCCCGCAGGTGGCGCGGTGCCTGTCCGAAAGGAGGCAGCGACCAGACTATAGGAATCGCCCAAGCCGTTAGGAAGGATAGTAAACCCGATCGCATTGGGGTTTGGTTGCCCTTGCCCAGCCAGCATCGCCGCGCGATCCAGCGCATAGGCGCGGACGCCTTCAAAGGCAAGGGTGGGGCCATCAAACAAATTGAGTGTCAGGTGATAGGCGCCACCAGGCTGCGGATTATTCCACAACCCGAACTTCGGATAATCACCTACCCAAGTGGGATGCGCAGGCTCATGTTGCAAGGCGTAGAGGAACCAGCCGCCGCTGACGGGGTCGCTGGTCTGAGACACGGCGATGCATTGATAGAATGGCCCGCTGCCAGGAAGCCCAGGAAAAGCAAAGTCGCTGATCACCCAGCGGTCAGCAATCTGATCGTACATAACAAAAGGGTCACCGTCGTTCTGGCCGCTGCAAGGCGTGCCCGTCAAAGGGGCAAAGAGTGTGTTGTATGTGATCGGGCCCGCCAGGCTGTTGCCGTTTTTGTCATAAACCGCGAACGCGACGTTGATCGCTTCCACGTAATGATTAGGACCGACATCGCCGTCGCTGTCTGGCGGCGCGCAACCGCAGAACTGGGCTGCAGCCCCCCCCTCGAAAGTCAGCAGCGGGGGCGGCATAGTGGGCGCCGGTCGCCAGAGATTTTTGAGCAGTTGCTGGACGTACGCGAGGCCAGAAGTGCCGTAGCTCGACGGTGCACCTGCCTGCTCTCTCCCGTGCGGATAGCGCGTCAGGACTCTCTCCTCAAACTCGGGCTTCGGCGCGACGTAAGGGAGGCTGCGCAAATCCTGGTCCAGACGGACCGGACCAACCATCTGTATCACGTCCGGCGCTTGTGTGCCGGGAGACGCTTGGTTTGTAGTGGAGCTATTGTTTTGGCTGCCTTTTCCCTGAGCAAACACGCTCGAGAATGCGCCAAAGCCCAGCAACGCCAGGAAGACGCCGGCCAAGACTATAAACAGGCCGATTAAGATGCGCAGATTAAAGAAGGCGGATTGTGAAGCGGATTTCTTTTTCATGGATGGATTTTAGGCTGACGTGGCGGTTTTAGTTTTTTCTTTCCCTTGGCTTTTCGGTTGGTTCTGAGAGAGAAACGCCCTTTTTAGTCAGGAGCGCGAAAGCGTGTCAATACTTTTTTTTATTTTTTTAAAAAAAATCGGCTTTCTGGCTTTTTTGCCTTTGGTGATGAAGTGCCGCTTAAAGTTCAGCGCACCGGAGTGGGTCAAGGATTTTTAAAAGATTTTTTGGAGTTTTTTACTAAAACACCTCAGAGAGAACCACGGATTACCTACCTTCGCGTGAGGCTACGGCAGGCGGGGAAGAGTTGCAGCGGTTGCTGAAGGCCCGCAGGCTCGATGAGAAAATTAGCCGGTGGTGCAAACCACCGGTGATGAGGTATCAAACAGTTCCAAACCCCGGTAGGGGCGTCGTAAACTAATTCCATTATGTCATCAACACACCTGAGCTTGCATTATCACATCGTGTTCGGAACGAAAAATCACGAGCCAATGATCCAACCGGCGTGGCGCAGAGACTTGCACGCATACCTTGGTGGAATCATCCGCACGGCTGACGGAATTGCCGAGAGCGTTGGCGGCGTGTCCGATCATGTGCATCTACTGATCGGTCTTCGCGCGAAGCACCGCTTGGCTGATGTGCTTCGAGAGCTAAAAGCGGTTTCCTCCAGTTGGGTGCACAATGAGATTGGCATGCGTGCCTTCGCATGGCAGGAAGGTTACGGCGCATTTACCGTCAGCGCGTTCCAATGCGAAGCGATTCGTCCTTACATCGAGCAACAGGACGAGCACCGCACGCGCACGTTTCGCGAGGAATATTTGGAATTGCTACGCCGTAGCGGCGTGGAATTCGATGAACGTTACCTTCAATTCAACGCCCCTGCCGGGGCTTGGTATGTTTTATATTCTGGCCAACCGGTGGCTGTGCGCCCCCGGCTAATTTCCGAGCGACCCTTCGGGTCTGCGCGTTGCGTTTTATCCTCCGGCACGGACCGCTTTGAACGTGCCATGCTTCGACGGTTGGTCTCCAACGATGGGGAAAAATTCCACCTCGCCCTTTATCGAGCCATCTGTTTCAAATTTTCCCTTGAACACCAACGTTCCCGCGTCGCGCCCGACGTTGCCTAGCATAAATTCCACTGGCCCCGAAAACGTCACCGAGTTTCCTTCGCCCTGAGTCCAGTTTACCGCCGTAGGCTTCGCAGGGCCCCAGACCTTCGATCGTGGCTCGGGCAACAAGAAAGAGCCTTTGCCGGCGTCTTGAGCGTCAAAGCGCAATGAACGGCTCTCGCCATTCGTGAAC
>QHNJ01000155.1 GCA_003218395.1 Verrucomicrobiota bacterium | reverse complement strand
CGCAGGTGTTTGCGCGTGCGCGCCAGGAGTTGCGCTTTGCATTTTTCCAAGTCAACACGCCGCAGGTGACATGGAAACTGGCACGCATTCCCTCGGAGAAACTGTCGGCGGTCACGGCACGGGTCAGAGAATTCGAGAAGGATGCTACCGATCCTGTCACGGGCAAAGTTGTAATCGATCCGCGCGCAGGGTTGGCGAAACAGTTTCAAACCGAATTGCTCGTTGACGGTTTTCAGTTGCCGGTAATGGCCGGCGGCACGTTCGACGCAACGAGCGGCGACATCGAAACGCGACGCGACGTTCAATGCACTTCGCCGGCAAAAGAAGGATTCGCCGGCGCGTACCTTTTCGAGGCGAGTGCGACACTTCCCGATGGGCGGATCGTTGGGAATCGCTCGATCATTTGCGTCAATGACTATCTGCTCACGCAAAAACGAACGCCGACGACCGTCATCATGCGTCTGGCGAAAATGTCCGACGCGAGCTCCGTGGCCGGAGTGACGGTTCACGCCGTGACCGAGGAGAACATCGAACTCGCCCGGGCCGTGACTGACGAGAACGGCATCGCGCGGTTCGTAAAGGATACAATTTTCACGAAGGCTCGTGACCCTAAGACTCACGACACACATCTTTTTATCGCGGATACAACGACCGGTCCGGCGCTGCAATTTGCCGAAGGCACATCCTATCCATCCGGCAGCGATTACGCTCCTCCCGTTAAAAAGCGGCAGGCGCAGATCATTACTGATCGCAATCTTTATCGTCCAGGTCAGACCGTGAAGATGAAGGGATTAGTGCGCGAGATGACCAGCAGCGGCCTGGCGATCCCGACTGAAGCCGAATCGCTCTGGCGCGGCGTGGTTGATGTGCATTGGCGGGTAACGACCGGCGACGGCGACCGAACCGTGGGCGAGGGCACCGTGCCGCTTTCGTCTTATGGAGGATGGGAAGCGGAATGGATCGTGCCAGGAAAGGCGAAGCTCGGCGATTATGTCATCGCTTGCCGGGTGAACGGCAACGATTACCAGGGCTCAAGCAGAATCAGCGTTCAGGAATATCGTGTACCGCTATTTTCGGTCATTCTTGACGCGACTACTCCGGAGACTGGTACGACCGCGCATGCTCGCATCTCCTCCGCGTATTTTCATGGCGCGCCGAATGTGGGCGCGCGTGTGCACTGGAAAGCGACCTGGACGACATCGGCTGAGTATGGCGGCGACACCGAGGGCCCTTATCGAAAACGTTTCAACGCTTACGCCGAGGTCGGCCCGCACCTTGATGCTTATAGCGAGGAGATAAAAACAGGTGAAGGCGACACGCAACTCGATGCGCACGGCTTTGCGGAGCTCGCGTGTGAATCGCCATTCAAAGACAATCCCGCAGTCGGTCGTGTGAGCGTTGTCTGGCGCGCGGACGTAACCTCAATCGACGGGCAGACCCTTGCCGGCGGAGATATGGCGACGCTCTTCCCGGAAGAAACGCGGCTCGGCGTTCGCGCCAACGAACAGGTTGCGGAACCCGCCGGGGTGAAGGTCGAGATCGACGCCCTCGATCCGAACGATCAAAAGGTGAACGACGTTTCTGTTCGGGCCGACCTGTTTCATGTCACCACAAAGACGGTCAAGGAGCAGATCGCGCCCTTCGTCTATCGCTATCGAAACAACGACCAGTTTACGAAAGTCGCGTCACAGGAATCGAAAACGCCAGCTGAACTTATTTTCCCAACGACCGAGACAGGCCGGTACGTCGTTGCAGTCAGCGCGCCGAAAATCAAAACGCCGGTCGTGAGCGATGAAACGACCGTCACAGGTGAAAAGCCCGCTGAGCTGCCGGTAATAAACGAGACCACGTTTAAGATCGAGCATCGCGCCGAGCCATTCCTGCCGGGCGATAAAGCCGCGCTCACGATACAAGCGCCATTCGGCGGGGTGGCGTGGGTCTCCGTCGAGACGGATGAGGTGCTCGACACACTTCTTGTTCCAGTGAAGGGCAACGCGGGCCGGATCGAATTGCCAATCAAAAAGGAATACGCTCCGAACGCAGCTGTCGCCATCTATCTGGTTAAGCCGGGTGGTAAGAGCGAACTCCCGCTGGAACGCTTCGCTTACACAAACATCGAAGTGCTCCGGCCAGATCGCGAATTAAAAATTGAGCCGCAACTCGCGAGCGCCACAGCAAAGCCAGGTGACATGGTGCGCGGTGAAGTGCGCGTCACTTCCGAGAACAAGCCGGTTTCCGACGTCGATCTTCTGGTGTTCGCCGTTGATGACGCCGTTCTCACACTGGGCGACTGGAAGCTGCCGACGATAAGCGAGAAATTTTACCCGAAGAATCCGTTTTCCGTACGCACTTATGAGGCCCTTCACGGTTACATCGACAATCTCGCCAAACTTACCTTGACGCAAAAAGGATTCACTATTGGTGACGGCGGAGAGGAAGCCATTTCGAATGTTCAAAATGTCCGCAAAGAATTTCGCACTCTGGCGTTTTGGCAGGGGAGCTTGAAAACCGGCGCCGACGGGAAGGCCAGGTTTGAATTCACCGCGCCGGATAACCTGACGACATATCGCATTGTCGCAGTCGGGCAGACGAAGGCCAATCAATTTGGTGGCGATGCGACGCAGACGGTGAAAATATCGAAGCCGCTGCTCATCGATCCAGCGTTACCGCGTTTTCTGCGCGATGGCGACGAGGTCGAGCTGCGCGCCGTGGTCCGGGAAAACTTTGCTGACACCGATCAGATCGCGGCACGCTGCATCACGGACGCAAGCTTGAAATTACTCGGTGGAGACAGCGTAACGCAGTCCGCCCACCGCGACGCGCCGACCGTGTTTCGTTTCAGGGCGAAAGTTGCCGACGTCGATCTCGCGCCGGCAAAGATACGCTTTGAAGCGGTCTCGAAATCGAACAACAAAATGTCGGACGCAGTCGAAATCGCCCTCCCGGTGCAGCCGCCCACGGTTGTGCGCAAGGAGAGTGTAGCTGGCCCGTTCAATGGCCCTCAATTCGACGCGCGTCGCGCGATGTCCGAAGTATGGAAGCACGGTCGCGGCAAATTTAGCACGACGATTTCAACCTCGCCCTGGCTGCCAGAGATCGCCGGATTACCGGTGATTCTCAAATATCCACACGGTTGTTTCGAACAAATATCGACGAAACTTTTGGGCTACAGTTTGCTCGCAAATCTGCTCGCGTATTTGCCCGAACTTCAGGAACGCGGTGTCGAATATCGGGCCACGCTAGAACGTGGAATGAAGCAGTATGCTGACTCACTGCTCAGCAACGGGATGCTTCCATACTGGCCCGGTGGTGATGCCGGCAACGGCTTCGTGACTTGCCAGGCGCTGTGGTCGGTCAACGAATCCATCAATGCCGGATTCGAGCCGCCTGCGGAGTTGCAAGCGAAACTTGCCGGCGCGGCAAACAAAATCATCAAGGGGCAGTTGGCAGCGTCGCGATTTGAAAAGTGCTTTGCGCTCTTTGTGCTGACCCAATCAGGAAGCGACGACGATTTCCGCAGCGAATCCCAGGAGCTGTATTTGCATCGCAACGAGGGGGGCGATGAAGAGAGGGCGTTGCTCGCAATTGCGCTGCACCGGCAAAACATCATGGCGCGCGAGCAACAACAACTCCTGCGCGAAATCGACACTCCGATTAAAGAGCGCGCTTTTAATCCCGTGACGTTTACGTCGATGACTCGCGCGGAGGCGATGCGCGCCTTCGCGTTTGATGTTGTCTCGCCGCCAGCTTGGACAAAGCAAAAGAAACACCAGGCGCGCGACCGCATGTCGAAGTTGATGGATGCGGCAGGATCGCTTTCAACGCAGGAAAATCTCTGGCTGCTGCTCGCGTTCAAATCAATGCTCGGAGCCGAAATGACGCCGCCGTTACACGCAACGCAGCCCCCGGGCGTGCTTTCCAAGAATGGGCGATCGGCCGCATGGCTCGACCGCAGGGTCGACAACGACTTGGTCATTAAGGAACTCAATCAAGGCGCGCTTACATTTTTGATGCAGGCCGAATATTCGACCAGCGAAGTCGATACCGACCGAGTGGATCGTGGATTTCACATTGAACGTGTCGTCAAAAATCTGACTGACCCGAAGCGGGCCGGCACTTCCGATGCGCCGTTAAAGCTGGGCGATCAATTGCTCATCACCTACCGGCTGAACACGCGGAAGCTTCAAAATTTTGTCGCGCTGGAAGATTCGTTGCCAGTCGGTTTGGAAGTGGTGAATCCAAATCTCGCACTCGTCGGAAAATTTTTCCAGCTTCCGTCCGCTGATCCACAGGATCGTTTACTCGGATTATCGTACTCCGAGATGCGCGATCGCTCGACGCTCCTTTATTTCGACATAGTCGATCCAGGCTCGAGTACATATTCGGTCTTGGCGCGCGCGACCGCCGCAGGCACGTTTCGGTGGCCCGCCACGCAAGTAGCGCCGATGTACGACAGCCGTTTCTTCGGGTTGTCACCTTCAAGTTTATGCGTCATCTCCGTCGAATAGCTGAATTGTGCGGTTCACGCCCGGATAGCGCATGCGTCTCGCGTGTCTCGTTTCGGCGCCGCGCCAAAACAGGCTTTCCTTTGACCGTGAATCGCAGAGCCGAGTCGGACGCAAGGGAAAAGTCCGCGATCGCGAGACGCGCTCGCCAGACACGCGGGACGCGTGCGCTACCCAGACCTCTGCGTTTACGCTTATTTGTGATTTCCACGGGAATCGTCTTGTCGATGGCAATCGTTTGGTGGCTGCCAATCCCTGGTGAGTTGCAAAAATCGCCCGCTGGAACTTTGACGCTGCTCGATTGTCGCGGTCGCGAAATTGCCGAGCTCGCATCGCCGGCAGCGCGTGCGCAATTTCCAGTTCGACTCGAGCGAATGGGACTGTGGCTGCCGCGCGTAACTGTCGCGCTGGAGGACCGGCGCTTTTACGAACATCACGGGATTGATTGGCGTGCCACAGTCGCCGCCTGCGCGCGCAATTTGCGATCGCGGCATGTAGTCTCGGGCGCATCGACCATCACGCAGCAGTTGGTGAAATTAGCAAGCGGCCGCAGGCAACGCAGTTGGAGTCGCAAACTTTACGAAGGAATCGGGGCTTGGAAATTGGAGCGACGCTGGAGTAAGGAACGAATTCTCACCGGGTACTTGAATCGTAGCAGTTACGGCAATCGCCGTCTCGGCCCGGAATCGGCCGCTCGCGCATACTTCGACAAACCCGCGCGCGACCTCACATTGAGCGAAGCGATTTTTCTGGCCGGTTTGCCCCAGGCGCCGACGCGATTGAATCCGTGGCGACATTCGGAGGAAGCAAAACGCAAATACGCTCGTTCGCTCACACGCCTAGTTGAACTTGGAGTTATCACGCGAGATCAGCAGCTACTTCTCGCGGAGCCCCCGAAAGTCACACAGGTGGATCCGCCGCGTCGCGCGCAGCACTTTGTCGATGCAGTCGTGGCGCGAAACCCGGGATTGCGCGGCACGGTAAGGACCACGCTCGATCTCGATCTGCAGCGTATGGTGGAGCGCCTCGCGCAGTCGCATTTGTCGGCGTTAAATCGGCATGACATCACGCAGGTAGCGATTGTTGTGCTCGAAAACGCGACGGGCGCGATTCGTGCCATGGTTGGCTCCGAGAATTACGACGTGTCGCAAATCAACGGCGCGATGCAGCCGCGCAGTTGTGGATCGACATTGAAACCGTTCGTTTATCTTGAGGCGATCGATAAGCGGCTGCTCACCGCAGCGAGCTTGTTGCCGGATACGCCCGATGCGATCCGTGGTGAGTACGCCGATTATGACCCGCAAAATTACAATCATCGTTATCTTGGTCCGGTGCGCCTGCGCGAAGCACTGGGCTGTTCACTCAACGTGCCGGCCGTGTTCACGCTAAGCCAGCTCGGCGCGCGCCCTGCATTCTATCAACTGCAAAAGTGGGGCTTCGATTTTCCCCAGGGCCTCGCGGATTATGGTGCCGGCTTCGTCTTGGGAAATGCTGAGACCCGCCTTGTCGATCTTGCTGCTGCTTATGCGGGACTGGCGCGTGGCGGGACGTCAATGCGCGCAAAATTTTTAACTGCGGAACATCAACCGATCAGCCGCATCGCTTCGAAAGAGGCAACGGCAATCATCACCGATATTTTGTGCGATAACGATGCAAGACAGAAAAGTTTTGGCCCGCATTCGCCGCTGGCCTTCGAGCAACGCGTTGCCGCCAAGACCGGAACAAGCAGCGGTTTCCGCGACGCTTGGACAGTTGGATTTGACAAGGAACACACGGTCGCCGTGTGGGCAGGAAATTTTGACGGACGCCCCATGCGCGAGACATTTGCCGTGCGCGCGGCGACGCCGCTTTGGGGGGCAGTGATACAGGAATTGCTCCAGCGTGATCATCCGCTCGATCCATCTCCGGAAAATGACAAACTGGTGCGCAGCGAAATTTGCAAGGCGACAGGTTTGCTCCCATCACGCTTTAGCGCTGCGATACTGAAGGAACTGTTTCTGGCAGGAACGCAGCCGCGCAAAGATTCGGCAGATTACTTTGCAAGCGACGGAAAATTGCTTTTGCCAGACGCGTACAGCCAATGGTGCGCGAGCCGCGACAACACCATTGGCGCGCACGTCCGGTCCGATTTTCGTATCACGAGTCCGCCAGCAAACGCGCGCTACCAACTCGATCCTTTGCTGCCACCGTCACAGCAGATGGTCGAGCTCACCGCGGCGTTTGCCGGAGACGCAAAGTGGTTTGTCAACGGTGTGCAAGTGTCACCGCAACGCGACGGCCGATTCTTTTGGCAGCTCGCGGCCGGTGAATGGAATGTGCGTGCTGTCGGTCGCGGCGAATTCGCGGAAGAAAAAATAACCGTGCAAGAAATCACTGATTAGTGCCCTGAAAGCCGGGATTGATTTTCCCGGCGACTTAAGGAAAACTTAGCTCCCGGATCTCCCGAATTCATGCAGCACGTCACCGCGTTTTCACGTCCGCAAACCGTTCCGGCTGTTCCGGCGGCCGCGCCGAGGACGAGTTTGTGGATATTAGATTCCTGGCGAGATCTGATCCTCTACGTCGGCACACCGCTGTTGCTGCTGCCGGTTTTTGCGCTGGCTCAGGCGCGCTGGAGCCCACAAGACATTTATCTCTTCGTCGCGGCGTTCGGTGCAATGGGCCATCACCTGCCAGGGATGATTCGCGCCTATGGCGATCGCGCTTTGTTCAATCGGTTCAAATGGCGCTTTATTTTGGCGCCGCTCTTTCTGTTCGCGGTTTGCACGGCCTTTTTCTGGTGGGACCTCAAAGGGATCATGCTCGTCGTTTTTTTCTGGGGCGTTTGGCATGGATTAATGCAGACGTACGGGTTTTGCCGCATCTACGACGCAAAAATGGGATCGTTCGCCGCGCTCACACGGCGGCTCGATTTTGCCTCATGCGTGATCTGGTTTGCAACCGCTGTGGCGCTTTCCCCGTTGCGGATGAGCGACACCCTCGACATCTACTACACATGTGGTGGCCCCTTTATTTCGCCGGTCTTATTGCAAGAGTTCCAGCAGGTCATGCTCTGGGGGGCAATCGGAGTTTCGATCCTTTTTGTCTTGCATTTTGGCCGGATGTGGCACTTGGGCAAGCGACCGAACCCGGTAAAGGCGGCGCTGCTGGTCACGACCATTGCCTTTTGGTGGTACTGCAATAACGGCGTCGCGAACATTCTTGTTGGCATTGCGCTCTTCGAAGTTTTCCACGACGTGCAGTATCTCTCGCTCGTCTGGATCTACAATCGCAACCGCGTGGAGAAGGACAGCACTATCGGCGGATTCATGCGCTTTGTTTTTCGACGAAGCGGCTCGCTCATCGGACTGTACGTGGGCCTGGTTTTCGCTTACGGCTCGCTTGCTTATTTCAATGCCCATCTCGGGATCGAAACGGTCAAGCGCGTCCTCACTGGCGTAGTCACCGCATCCACTTTGCTTCATTTTTATTACGACGGATTTATCTGGAAAGTTCGCGAACGCTCCACCCGTCAATCTCTTGGGCTTACCGGTGGGACAGCCGATGTGTCGTTGGGCGGGTTTCTCCCGGGCTGGGCCATACATGGGTTAAAGTGGGCAGCCGTATTTGTCCTGCCGCTAAGCGCCCTCTGGTTCTGGCAAGTGCGTGGTCCTGTTGCCGAAATTCAACGGCGCGCGTGGGTGGTAGCCGATGTGCCAGCCGGCGCCCGCCAGCATTTTGATTACGGGCTGGCGCTGCAAAAAGAAGGCCAATTGCAGCAGGCGGAAGAACAGTACAAAATCTCACTCGCCTTCAACACGGCTGACGCGAAATCGCATATGAACCTTGCCATTGTGTTGGCCGGGCAATCCAAATTTGATGCGGCAGCGTCGCAGATGGAGGAAGCATTGCGTCTTCAACCGAACAACGGCGGGTTCCATCTCGATTACGCCAATTTGCTCCTGCGGCTCGGACGAAAGGATGAAGCAGGGCCTCACTACGAAGCGGCTGCGCGTCTGAACCCGGACTTTCCAGGCGCCCATTACAGTTATGCAGTATTCCGTGCCTCAGAAGGCAAAAACGACGATGCCATCGACGAGCTTCGACAGGTTGTACGACTCAAACCGGATTACTTGGATGCACAGCTTCGCCTTGCCGATGCGCTTTTTGCAAAAGGCGATCTCGAGGAGGCCAAAACGCATTACATCGCAGCGCTTCGTGCCGACTCCAAGCTGGTGGTTGCGTACAACAGCTTGGGAAAGCTTTACCTGAGCCAGGGACAGCTCTCTCAAGCGATTGTTCAGTTCAGTGAAGCGCTACGTCTTAATCCCAATAACAAAGATGCCGAGGAAAACTTGCGCATCGCCAAGGCGAATGACGCTCAAATTTTTCCCCAGTCGCACAAGTAGAGTCTGAATCAGAAACGCGGAACGCACGAAGTTTGTTAATAGATCAGCGTCTTAGCGCTGGGCTAGTTTCCTGCGAACGGAATCTGGATTTCGGCTCAAATCCGCGTAATTCGCGGTTTCGTCATGCATGCTTCTTCCATCGCCCTGCATCTCAACCTGGATGACGCGTGGCAGACTGATGCGATGCGCCTCGCTGTTGTTGACGCGCGCAATTGGGGGCCGCAATTGCGCTTCTCTGCACCGCCTCGCTTGGTCACCGAATTTTATGGCGAACACGAGACGCACCTCGCGTCGCCCTTTATGCTTTACGGGTCGGGCGATTTCCATTATTTGACGGCGCTCCGCCTGCGACGCGTCGCCGAGCCGATTATTGTCGTGTCATTCGACAATCATCCGGATTGGGATGTGCGTCCGCCGAAATGGGGCTGCGGCGGATGGGTGAATCGCGCACTGGAACTTCCTCAAGTGCGCCGAGTGAGCGTTTGGGGTTGCGGAAATTTTGAATGCTGGTGGCCGCACCAAATTTTCGGCAACCGTCGCGCCGAACGCGCAGGCATTCTTGAGGTCCATCCGTGGGCAGACGACCGTGCGGTAAAAGATCGACAACGCCGGGGCGCCATCCTCCGTGATAATTGGCGCGAGCACTTTGACCAATTTTTGGAAACGGCCGGCGGAAAAAACGTTTACGTCACGATCGATCTTGACTGTCT
>QHNJ01000314.1 GCA_003218395.1 Verrucomicrobiota bacterium | reverse complement strand
ATAAGTCCGGCCGGCGCGCAGGAGCAGCTCATCAAGCTCCGGGTCGGTCTGGGCGACGTTTCGCTCAATAAGGTGCCTTTCGTCGCCGCCTACGAGGCGGGGATTTATACAAAGAACGGCCTCGACGTGGAGCAGTTCATCACGCAGAGCGCCGCCGACGTCGCGCGGCGCACCGGCGTCACCGTGCCTAAAGAATTGATTCGCGCTGGCGGGCGGGACACTCCGATTGTGATCGGCGGCGGCAGCCCGATGATTGTTCGCTGGACGACGGACGCTCAGGCCGACGACCGCGTGATTATCGCTTGCACGGACCCCATGGTGCGCTGGCGCATCATCGCTCGTCCCGGCATCACCGCGATTGAACAGCTCAAGGGCAAGCGTCTCGGTTACTCGGGCTATGGCGCAGTGACCCACTTTGTCGCCCTCTCATTCGCCAAAATCATGGGTTGGAATCCGGAGCGCGATTTGTCGCTGATGGCTGGCGCCAACACGATGGACGCTCTCGAGAGCGGCCGCGTGGACGCCGTGATCGCGAGCGAGCTGCACGAAATGATGGCCTTGTCGGCCGGCTGCAGGATTCTGGTCGATCTGTCCAAATACAACATCCCGAATGCCGGCTCGGGGGTCAACGTTTCCCGGGCATGGCTCAAAGACAACCGGGACGCCGCGCGCCGGTTCGCTAAGTCCACGGTGGAGATGATCGCCCTGGTGCAACGGAACAAACCGGCAGCCTTCGGCGCCATGGCCAAATGGTACGGTGTGACCGACCCGGAGAAGCAGGAGCATTTCTATCGGGAAGTTTCCAACCTGCCGCGCAAGCCGTATCCGTCGGTCGAGGGCATCAAAAAAGTGATGGAGACCTACAATTATCACGAAATGCGCAAATACAAACCGGAGGACTTCTACGACAACAGCTTCATCCGTGAGTTGGACCAGAGCAAATATATCGACAGACTCTATGACTGAGCCATTCATCCAGGAGCAGGGGATGAATTCAGGAAATTGCCGAAAAGATCGACCACCAAGCGATCGCCGATCAGCTCACCCAGTTAGAGGCGAAATACTCGCTAAATACTAATCGGCGTTGGGCTCCAGCGGTGATTTGGCGCTGATTCGTAAGAGCTGGCGACTGTGAGGTTCGTCGGAGAACACACGGGTAGAGTCGTAACAAACGCCGCGCGACTCACCCGCGACCTTAGGGGTACCCCTGACTGATCACATGGAGGAGACTGTTTATGAAGATCGACGGCGCGTGCCATTGCGGCTACATCACCTACGTCGCGGAAGTCGATCCCGACAAGGCCGGGCTATGCCATTGTACGGATTGCCAGACCTTATCGGGGTCTGCCTTTCGCATGAGTGTCCCCGCGGCAAAGGATGCGTTTAGCTTGCGCAGCGGACAACCAAAGATCTATGTAAAGACCGCCGAAAGCGGCGCTAAACGCGCCCAAGCGTTCTGCCCCGAGTGCGGCACGGCGATCTATGCGGCAGCCGTGACCGACCCTCAGATATTCAATATCCGGATAGGCACAGCGCGGCAGCGAGCCGAGCTCCGGCCAAAGTCACAAGGCTGGTGTCGATCCGCGCGCGACTGGGTTATGGATCTGCACTCCATAAAAC
>QHNJ01000313.1 GCA_003218395.1 Verrucomicrobiota bacterium | reverse complement strand
ATAGCGTTTTCTGTATGATCAAACGCGCTAGGAACTGATCATGAACGAAGTGGCCGACGTGTATCAGTGCTCGCGAAGGACTGAATAAGCATGTCGCTACGGAAAAAAGACTAATGGAAAAAGATACAAATACGACCGAAACAACAGGTCTTCTCATAGCTTCCCCTAAATCGGACACGATTTATCACGACGTCTATCTGCGACGCAGACGCGAACTGCTCAGGCCTACACTGGATGAGTCGGGCTATCGAAGCATTGGGGCAACACGCGAGGAGTGAACCCATGAGCGAAGTGCTTCCGATCGTTTACCTGGCCAGGCACGGGGAAACTGCCTGGACTCTCTCGGGCCAACACACGGGACTTACCGACCTGCCGCTCACGGAGCGTGGCGAGCGTAATGCCCGCCGGCTCGAGGAACGGTTGCGTGGAGTAACTTTCGCAAAGGTGTTTACCAGCCCGTTGCAGCGTGCCACCCGGACCTGCGAGCTGGCTGGCTTTGGAGCTGTGGCTGAAATCGATCGGGACTTGCTCGAATGGAACTATGGCGAGTATGAGGGTCGCCTTACCACTGACATTCACAGGGAGCGCCCTGATTGGCAACTGTTTCGGGATGGCTGCCCCGGAGGGGAATCGCCAAAAGAGGTTGGCACGCGGGCGGACCGCGCGGTGAAACGCACGGGCGGTGTCAAAGGTGACGTGCTGCTTTTCTCCAGCGGGCATTTCCTGCGAGTATTCGCCGCGCGCTGGCTCGGGCTCGATGCCGCATTCGGTAGATACTTCCTGCTGAGCACAGCGAGCCTGAGTGCGTTGGGTTACGAACACAACCTGTCTGAGCCGGTAATCCGGTTGTGGGACGACACCCGTCATGTTGGGAGCTAACCCAGAACCGGTATCAGCAAAACAGCGGAAGCCGTCGATCGGTGACATGGAGAAATAGGAATCTGCGGCAACGGAAAACTCAAATTCATAAAGGAATAAACGTGGTGAAAGCACAAACACAAAAAAGACCCGCTGACGCGACATCAACGGGGTCCGACGAGCAATCGAAGCTCATCGAGCAATACGGCTGCGGGCCAGTTCAGTTTGCGGGAGCGTACAATGCGCTCTACGAGCGGCACCTCGTCTTTGACAACGTCATGGAAGTAACGACGATCGGCGCTCGAGAGCGTTTTGAGGCGATCGCCCGCTCCGTGCGCGATATCCTTTCGCAGCGATGGCTGCATACGGAAAAAACCTATGCGCGCGAGAATCCAAAGCGGGTTTATTATCTCTCAATGGAATTTCTCATCGGCCGCTCGCTCGCCAACAATGTTACGAACCTTCTTCTTGATGACCTCACGAAAGACGCCGTCAAGCAAAAGAACTTCAATTGGTTCGAGCTGCTGGAGCAGGAACCCGACGCGGGCCTGGGTAACGGAGGTCTGGGGCGCCTCGCAGCCTGCTTCCTCGATTCAATGGCCACGATGCAAATCCCGGCTATCGGGTATGGCCTGCGCTACGAATACGGCAT
>QHNJ01000312.1 GCA_003218395.1 Verrucomicrobiota bacterium | reverse complement strand
CCGGCAACTATATGGTCGAGGGACGCAAAAAGGATCTGATCAATCGAGGCGGTGAAAAAATCAGCGCCGAAGAGGTCGAGAACCTGATCTTGACTCATCCCGCGGTTCAGAACGTGGCCTGCGTGCCGATCCCCGATCCAGTCCTGGGCGAACGCATGTGCGCGTGCCTGGTTCTGCGCCAAGGCCGTTCGCTAGCATTACCTGAGCTCGTCGCCTTTCTCGCCGAGCAGGAGATCGCCAAACACAAGCTGCCCGAGCGTCTGGAGATCATGGACGACTTTCCGCTCTCGCTGTTCGGCAAAGTTTCCAAAAAACATTTGACGGATCGAATCGCCAACAAGCTTAAAGAAGAGGGCAAACTTTGAGCGCGGACTAACCAACATGATCTGGGCTGTTGGTTGCTAGCGTGTCTCAGAAGTTCGATTAAAAAGTGTGCGTTGTCCTTACCGTCATGCCGGTGAAAACTGGCATCCAGAACCCCACGAAATCTCCCCCTTTGCTAAGGGGGAGACAGAGAGGGGGTCAAGTATTCCGGGTCGCGCTACCCCGGACTGTGATCCGGGGTTGCCCGGAATGACGACTGTATTTTGTCGTGAATATTGGGGGACGGGGTACTAAGTTTCCACTTATCCCGAGGAGAGACACCGATGCGAAATCTTAGAGTGATCTGGAATCTAATCGCTTTAATCGGATCTTTTGTCGTCGTTTGCTCCTCGCCCGCTCAAGAGCCATTGAAGAAAGTCAGAATCGCCTACCCTGATAATACCATTTGCTGTCTGCCGCTTTTTGCTGCTCTTCAATGGAAGGTCTTTGAGGCCAACGGCCTGCAGGCGGAAATTATTCAAGTGAGATCGCAGATAGCTTATCCGGCACTGGCCGCCGGTGAGGTTCAATATGTCAACGGGGTGGGGCCCGCCTCGGTAAGCGCCACTCTGAGAGGCATGCCTTCGAAGGCCGTTTGGTTCGCCACGGATGAGCTTATCTATTCGTTAATGAGCCGCCCGGACTT
>QHNJ01000311.1 GCA_003218395.1 Verrucomicrobiota bacterium | reverse complement strand
ATCGACCAGCGAAGTGTCGACAAAACTCTCCGGTTTCGGCAGCGGCGTTTTGTCCTTGAACTGGGTTTCAATCAGAAATTGGATGGCTTTCAAGGAAGGACGCGGGACCTTCTGAATGGTCGGTGCGTAGTCTTGCCACGCCCCCTCCAAAAGCTCATCGTCGGTGATCTTGCCGTATTTGCCCAGAACCCGTTTGCTGAATTCCTTATCCGTGCGATAACGGTGCATGCCGCGAACGAACCCGCGCATAAAGCGCATCGCCGTATCGCGCTGCTGCGCGAGAAAAGACTTGGTTGTGATAACGGTCCCGTTGATGTCCTCAAAGCCGAGGTCGGAAAACTTTACCAGCTCTCGCATGCCGAGTTTTGCCGCTTTCGGATAAAGCGGGTAACTCAACGGCACGACTTGGACAGCGCCGCTCTGTAATGCCGCAAAGGCTTCGGGCTGCGCCCCGAAAGTAAGAATCGCCACGTCTTTGTTGGCTTCTAAACCGAACTGCTTCAAGGCCAATCTGACCACTTGGTCGGACGTCGAGCCGAAAGTCGTGATGCCGGCCTTTTTGCCTTTCAAGTCTGAGGGTTGTTTGATGTCGGGCCGTGCCATCAAGTGAAACGTTGAGACGTTTCCGGTGGCGGCGATGATAACCACGTTGCCGCCCGCGCCTGTGGCTGCCAGTGCGGCGGAGGCTCCGGCCTGTATCAATGGCGCGCTCCCGCCGAGCATGGCGGCGACCATTCGGGTGCTGCCGCCCACGCGGATGAGCTCGACATCAAGTCCCTCGGCAGTGAAATATCCCGCTTCCTTGGCGATCCAGGTCGTCGCCCAACTCGCGGCGAAACTCGGGTATAAAAGGCGCACGGAGATCGTCGCGGAGAATGCATCGAAGCAAGGGGCGATGAGCAAAACCGTTAGCGAAAGGCAAAGCTGAATGATTTTCAACGTCGACATCCTTTCGTTGATCCGCTCCATCCGGTCATTGTAAACATTGGAGACTCGAGCGTGATTTCCCAGTGCATGGCGAAGATACATCAAACGCCGCGTTCAAGAAAAGCCCGGTGAACCAAAATTTAGCCGCAAACGAACAATCCGGTGGATCGTTCTGCTGCAGCTAAGTCCGGTTCTCTTCTTGGTTCTTCTTTTCTTGCTCAACAGAATCATATTGGCGCCGTTGCTTCCGCCGTCGCTATGCTTTTACGACTGCCTTGAGCAACAGACGCCGACGAGTCGGTTGTCAGGAATACGTGCGTTGGTTTATAAATTATATGATGACTCTGGAAGAATTCGCCGGGAAAATCAGAGAGAGTTGCGAGATTGTTGTCTTTACCGGCGCGGGAATCAGCACGGAATCCGGCATCCCCGATTTCAGAAGCCCGGGCGGGATTTGGACGCGCTACCGTCCGGTGACCTACCAGGAATTCGTAGCCAGCGAAGCGGCGCGCATCGAGGCGTGGAAGAGAAGATTGGAAACCCACGAAGCGCACAAGAACGCCAAGCCGAATATCGGCCATTACTTTGTCCAGTCGCTCGACGCGAAGGGGAAGCTCATCGGACTTATCACACAAAATGTGGATGGGTTGCACAACCTGGCCGGGCTTCCTGATGAAAAGAGCGTGGAGCTCCATGGCTCGAACCGAAAGATTGTTTGTTTGAACTGCGGCAGGTCCTTCGACCCCGACCCGATCATCAAAAAACTCGTCGGCGATTTTTCTTCTCCCAGATGTGACGTCTGTGGCGGGATTCTAAAGTCGGCGACGATATCCTTCGGCCAAGCGATGCCTCAAGAAGCGATGCGACAGGCCCAGGAGTGGACGGTGAGAGCGCATGTATTCGTCGTCATGGGATCGT
>QHNJ01000162.1 GCA_003218395.1 Verrucomicrobiota bacterium | reverse complement strand
GTCGAAAAATTGAGGGCGTGCGGCGTCGAGTTTATCGGGCCAGAAGAAGGAATGCTCGCGTGCGGTTACGAAGGGCTCGGCCGGCTGTGGAAAGTCAATGACATCGCATTTCGCGCTGAGTTCATGCTGGCACGCCAGGATAACTTGATCGCGTGAGATTTCTTATTACGGCCGGCCCGACACGCGAGCCGATCGATCCTGTTCGTTATATTTCGAACCGATCTTCAGGAAAAATGGGCTACGCCATCGCCGAAGCGGCCCTCGCAGCCGGACACGACGTCACTTTGATTTCCGGTCCGGTGAATCTCGATCGGCCGCCTGGCGCGCATTTTATTTCGATCTCGACCGGTGACGAAATGCATGGCGCCGTTCATCGACATCTGCGCGATTGTGACATGCTCGTGATGTGCGCGGCAGTTGCCGATTACAAGCCGGCAAACGTTTCCGCACAAAAAATCAAAAAGCGCAACGAAACTCTCTCGCTCGAATTGGTTCCCACACGCGATATTCTCGCGTCGCTTCCTAAACAAGATCGACAGTTTCTCGTCGTGGGGTTCGCCGCGGAGACAGATGACCTCGAAGAAAACGCGCAAAGAAAACTGCGCGAAAAAAATTGCGATGTCATCGTGGCTAACGATGTGAGTCGGGCAGATTCGGGAATGGAGAGCGATGCAAATGAAGTCATCATTTTCTTTCGAAATGGCGGAAAAGAAAATATTTCTCGCGCACCGAAAAAAAATATCGCGCGCGCCCTCGTAAAAATATTTTCAAAATTCGCGAGAAAAACGTTTGACAAAAAAAATGTGACGATTAGTGAACTCGATTAAGTGAAGTCATTCCCAACTCTTCACCAACTTCCGCACGTTGCGGATTGAAAGGGGGGAATAGTCGATGGCAAAGAAAAAGAAAGCAGCAAAGAAAAAATCAGCGAAGAAAAAGAGGCACTAAGCCCAACGCTCGATAACGGTCCCGAATTCCTTCGGGGTCACAACCCCTAACTTCAACCCGGGAGGAGAATTTATTTTCCTCCCGGTTTTTTTTGCCGTTTGATTTCTGTAGCGGCTTCGTTCTGTGAAGCGCGAGGCTAATGTGTTTAACCCCAACGTATCGCGCCGCCCACAGGGCGGCGACTACAGGGGGAGAAGTTATTTTTTCTCCGGGTTTTTCTCGATCCGTGCACGATTAACGATGTTGATCTTGCGTCAATTTCGATTTCGGCTGTGCACTCTGTGCCCTTTGTGCGAGGTAGTCCTGTTATGAAGCATTATCTCGATGCGGCGGAGAAAGCTGCGCGCACTGCAGGCGAACTGCTTCGTAGAAATTTTCAACGACCGCTTCGCGTCAGTTCCGCCGAAGCGCACGATATCAAGCTGGAGATTGATGTTGAAGTGCAGGAATTAATTACAAAATTGCTTCTGAAAGAATTTCCTGAGCACGTGCTTTACGGCGAAGAAGGGATCGTTGGCGATCAATCCAGCGAGCATCAATGGGTCGTCGATCCACTTGATGGCACCGTCAATTATTTCTACGGCATTCCGCATTTTTGCGTGTCGATTGCGTTGCGTCTCCGCAGCGAGATCATGGTAGGCGTCATCTACGATCCAATCCGTGAGGAAATGTGGGCAGGGCAAAAAGGCGAGCGCCCAAAATTGAATGGCCATCACTTTCATGTGAGCGACCGGGCGGACCTGGCTGACGCCATCGTCTCGGTCGGACTTTCCAAGACCAGCGTAACGATTGAAGCTGGCCTGCCGCTATTGCAGCGGATGATCTATCGCGTTCGCAAATGCCGCTTGCTCGGCAGCGCCGCGCTCGACATGGCTTACGTCGCTTGCGGACGTCTGGACGCTTACATTGAACAGGGAATCAGTCTCTGGGACATTGCTGCAGGCTGGCTTCTAATTGAAACTGCCGGCGGAACTGTCGATCTTCGTCCGCGCGAAGACATGAAAGACAAATACAGCGTTGTCGCCTCCAATGGCGTCATCGATTTAAAACTCTGACCCGGATGATTCGGTGCGGAATCGGCTACGACGTGCATCGTCTTGCGACAGGACGAAAACTGATTCTCGGCGGCGTGGAGATCGCGCACTCGTGCGGGCTTAAAGGACACTCGGACGCGGACGTCTTGTCCCACGCGATCGCAGATGCGCTGCTGGGCGCGATTGGCGCGGGCGACATCGGCCAACACTTCCCAAACACCGACGAATCAATTCGCGGCATGAGCAGCATCGAGATTTTGCGAGACGTAAACGCGCTGCTGACGAAGAACAAAGCGCGCGCAATCAATGTCGATGCAACAATTCTGGCCGAAGCGCCGAAAATTGCGCCACATATTCCCGCGATGCGAAAAATAATCGCGCAAGCAATCAGCCTGGACGAATCACGCATCGGCATTAAAGCGACAACAAACGAAGGCCTCGGTGCGATCGGTCGCAGTGAAGGCATCGCCGCAATGGCAATTGCAACGGTGGAAATGGTAGGGCGCGACCGCCGGGTGCGCCCCAAAACCAACGGACGGCCCAGCGGTCCGTCCCTACCCAGTTAATGGCACTGCGCTTTTTTAATACCTATTCGCGCCAGATCGAAGAATTTCAGCCGCGCGATCCAGCGAAACGCAAGATCAGCGTCTACACATGCGGACCAACCGTCTACAGCCGCGCGCACATTGGAAATTTTCGAGCTTATATCTTCGAGGATCTGCTCCAGCGACATCTCGAGCTGCGAGGCTACAAGGTGCATCGCGTCATGAACATCACCGACGTGGACGACAAAACCATCCGCGGCGCGCGCGAAGCAAAAATTCCGCTCTCGAAATTCACCGCCCCGTTCAAGCAGGCATTCTTCGAGGATATCGAAACCATGCGGATCAAGCGCGCCGACGAATTTCCCGCTGCGACTGATCCGCGCTACGTCGACAGGATGATTGAGATGATTGACACACTCATCTCGCGCGGTCTTGCTTATCAAGCGGATGACAAGTCGGTTTATTTTCGGATCAACAAATTTGCCGATTACGGAAAGCTCGCGCATTTTGATCTCACGCAACTGCAATCGACCGGCCGAGTAAAGCACGACGAGTACGACAAGGAACACATCGGCGATTTCGCGCTTTGGAAAGCCTGGGACGAAGAAGATGGCGATGTAGGTTGGGAAAGTCCGTGGGGGCGCGGCCGGCCGGGCTGGCACATCGAATGCAGCGCGATGGCAACGGCGTTGCTCGGCGATCAGATCGATATCCATTGCGGTGGCGTCGACAATATTTTCCCGCACCACGAAGCGGAGATCGCGCAGAGCGAAGGCGTCACCGGGAAAAAATTTGTGCGCCACTGGTTGCACTGCGCGCATCTGCTGGTCGACGGACAAAAGATGTCTAAATCGCTCGGCAACTTTTACACGCTGCCAAACCTTTTAGAGAAGGGATACACTGGACGCGAAATTCGGTACGCTTTGATGCGGGTCCATTATCGTGCCCCGCTCAATTTCACCTGGAAAGGTATGGAAGAAGCACGGCAGGCACTCACCCGCATCGATGAATGGCTGATGCGCCTTCGCGCAACCGCTGCAAAGAAAATCGACAAGGGAAAAACCGGGATGCAACTCGGTACGCAATTTGAAGAAGCGCTCGATGACGACCTGAACATTTCCGCTGCGCTTGGATTCTTGTTTGAGTCGATTCGCGAAACGAATCGCGCGATGGACCAAAACGAAATGGACGCCGCGACTGCGAACGCGTGGTTGGATTGGTGGAAGCGGATCAACACGGTTCTCGATCTCGAACCGGAGACCGAAGTCGGGGTGCCGGCTGAAGTAGCGCAGCTTGCGAAGGACCGCGAAAACGCAAGGCGCGAAAAAAATTGGAAGCGAAGCGACCAATTGCGGGAGCGAATTTCCGCGCTCGGCTGGGAAGTGCGCGACACGAAAGACGGGCCAAAGGTTACGCCGCGTAGTGCAGCGTGATCTGGGGAGCGCACGCGCCTCGCGTGCTGGCGATGGCGCCCTCGCCATCGCGAACTTTATTGCCTCTCGCTTCTTCCTGGTGCGCTGCGTTGGTTTCGGCGAGGGCGCCGAAACCGGCACTCGAGGCGCGTGCGCTCCCCAGAATTTGCGCTCGCAACCGGCCGATCGATTGATCATCTTGGATTGATCATCTTGAATCGATAATCATGTTTGCGCCCGCCGATTTTCTTGACCTCGAACATACGGCCCATCCGAAATTGTTCGAAAACCAAAATCATGTCTGGGACGCGCTCAAACAGATTGCCAGCTACCTGCAATTCCGCTTGAAGCCCACAATTTTGAGCGAACTAATGGGCAAACCTTTCATCAGCAACCATGTTTTCATCGGCAGAGGAACGATCGTCGAGCAAGGCGCGGTGTTGAAAGGCCCGGCATGGATCGGTGAAAATTGCCATATCCGGAGTGGCTGTTACGTGCGCGAGAACGTGATCGTCGGTAATCGCGTGGTGATGGGGAACTCGTGCGAATTCAAAAATTGTATCCTCTTCGACGAAGCGCAGGTGCCTCATTTTAATTACGTGGGTGATTCAATCCTCGGTTACCACGCTCATCTTGGCGCAGGCGTGATTCTCTCGAACGTAAAACTCGATCACAGCGAAATCGCCGTCGTGACGCCCGATGACAATATCGCAACCGGCCTCACAAAATTCGGCGCGATCGTCGGCGACCGAACGGAAATTGGTTGCAATGCGGTTATCAATCCGGGCTCGCTCCTGGGGCGCGATTGCATGATTTATCCGGGCGTAAACTTTCGCGGCGTCCTTCCCCAAGGCAGCATGGTCAAGCTTCGGCAAGAGGTTCAGGTGCTGGAGAAACGCGATTGGCCTACAACCAAGACAGAGTGATCGCACGAGCACGAGCAAGAGTGAGAGGCAAGAGTAATGAAAACACTGGCGGATGGGCGGGGATTCGAACCCCGGGTGCCTTTCGGCACACACGCTTTCCAGGCGTGCACAATAGACCGCTCTGTCACCCATCCGTTTTGTTTGCTGCAGTGGCGCTCTATGACCGTCCCACTTTATATCCAAGCGCCCACAGAGCGCCGCTACAGTTGTCAAAGTTGCAACCGGCGAAACAATTCGTCGAGCGGCAATTGAATGCCGATGTAAAATTCGCCGAAGTCCGCATACTCGGCGCTGACCGGATCGAAACGCATTTGGTAAACGATCGCCTTGATCTGAAATGTGTTGCGCGCAAACAGAGTCACGCCCCATTCTGCATCGTCCAGACCAGTCGAACCGGTGATGAGCTGTTTTACTTTGCCGGCAAATTCACGCCCGACCACGGCGTGTCCTTTCATTAGTTTGCGGCGTTCATCATACGGGAGCGCGTACCAGTTGCGCTGCTCGCCGCGACGTTTGCTCATATTATAGAAGCAAACCACCGGCCAATCGGGCAACCTGGGATAAACGCGTTCCTGCCGGTAATGCTTCATCTGCTCGCGAAAGGATTTCATCGCTTCTGCGAACTTCTCCGAGTCCGGCTTGATGTTTTGCTCCTTCTCGAGCGTCCGCGCGTAATCTTCCTCTGTCGTGATGTATTCACTTTCCTCAGTGAGCGAGAGATAACTGTAAACTGGTGTCAGGATATCCGCGCCTAACGAGAGCGAGAGTCGCTTCTCGATTTTGTTAACGTCGTGCAGGTCGGGCGTGATCAACATGAACCCGATATCGGCTTTCGGCGTGACCATGTTGAGCGTGAGCGTTTGAGTCGAATCCATTGCCCGAACTTCTTGCACAAGCGACGCGAGATTCGTCTTGGCGACATTTTGTTCTTCACGGTTGAGCAATTGCCATTGTCCGTACTCGACCCGGTAAAACAGATGCAGGCAATGCCAGCCCTCTTCGGGAATGAGCGCCGTGTTCTTCTCCATCATCGCGCTAGTCTCATCCGTGCGGAAATCTGGTCAAGGGTAGCGCACACGTCTCGCGTGTTGGCGAACGCGTCCCGCGGTCGCGAACTTTCCTTTGCCTTCATCCCTTCGCGCGGCCGAGATGGAAGACAAAGTTTGTTTGGCGCGACGCCAAAACCAGCAAGCGAGCGCGGTGCGCTACCCGGATGGTCGTTCATCCGCGATAGCGCTCTCCGCGCGCGGCAAATGCGCCATGCAATATTCCTCGCCGTCGCGCGCGACGCGGAAGTCCAGATTCGGATCGCTTAATTCCGTCGCTCCGCAGACTGCGCATTTATGAAGTGGTTCAGTCTCGCTGCGAGATTGCTGTGCAAAACGCTTGCGCCGCGCCGAGACTTCCCCACGGTGCCGCGCCTCGTAAATGATCTCTGGGCCAAAAAAGATCAGATAATTCATGAATGCCGCCACCAGCGCCATGCGGTAGGAATTTGGGTTCACAAAAAATCCAAATAGCAAAAAGGCGGCTGAAACCCAGGCGAGCCATTTGATTTTCACCGGCAGGATAAACAAAATGTAAATCACCTGATCGGGATAAAACCGCGCAAACGCGAAAAACAAGGACGCGAACAACATTGAATTGGAAAATCTCGCGCCGAAGAAAAATGCAGCGGCCGTCGTGCCGATCACTCCGACAAAAAAATAGAGCGTCAGCCGAAAAGCCCCCCACGCCTGTTCGAGTCCGTCGCCAATAAACCAGAGAAACCAAAGGAAAAGAATGATCCACAAAAAGCTGGCGGTTTGCAGGAGAAAAATATAAGTGACCAGCCGCCAGACTTCCCCATGGAGAACACGCGCCGGATCCAGATCGAGCACGAAGCGAAAATCCGGATTCAGCCGCACCAGCATGAACACCAGCGCGGTGAGGCCTACGACGATCCGCATCAGTCCCGGGACTGCAATAAAACCGAGGTGTCGTTCGAGTTTGTCCAGCCAAGCCATTGTGTTGCGGCATGGTAAAGGAGCGCGGCGCAGCTTCAAGGTGGATCGCCACTCTGCCAGACAATGCTAATCAAAATGCGCCTCCGCGGCCAAATTTTAACATCGAGCATGGGACTGCTCGATCCACCTTTGACTGGGTAGACGCGACGCTTAGTTTCACCGCGTGAGCGAGGTCGCACAAAAACGTACTCCACTATACGACGAGCACGTGCGGCTGGGAGCGAAAATCATTCTGTTCGGCGGCTGGCTGATGCCGGTGCACTACACGAGCATCGTCGAGGAACATCAGGCCGTGCGAAACAATGTCGGCATTTTCGATATTTCGCACATGGGCCAGCTGATTGCCGAGGGAAGCGGCGCGCAGGCATGGCTCAACACCATGCTCACAAATAATGTCGACAAGCTCGACGTCGGCACGGGTCAATACACTTTTCTCCTCAACGAACGCGGTGGAATCATTGATGATCTGATCGTTTACCGGATCGACGACGACAAATTTCTACTCGTCGTTAACGCATCGCGAACTGATGAAGTTTTTGAATGGTTGAAGAGACATTTGCGCGGTGGCGTCAAGATCGAAAATCGCAGCGCCGATTTTGGCGGAGTCGCGATTCAAGGACCACGCGTGGTAGAACTGCTTCACGCGCTCTTCGGCAAAGATGTCGAGCTGCCGCCGCGAAATGCGATTGTCGATCTCAAGTTCGGTGGAACAAATGTTTCCGTCGCGCGAACCGGTTACACCGGTGAGGACGGCGTGGAAGTTTTCTTTCGTGCGAGCGACGCCACGAAATTTTGGAACGCGGCGCTCGAAACAGGTAAGCTGTTCGGGATCAAACCGTGTGGTCTCGGCGCCCGTGACACATTGCGTCTGGAGATGTGTTACCCGCTCAACGGTTCCGACTTGTCGCCCGAACGAAATCCAATCGAAGCTGGACTCGGCTTCTTTGTCGATCTGACGAAACCAAATTTCATCGGTCGCGACGTTTTGGTGCGAACGAAAGAAAGTGGGCCTCGCGAAAAGCTCGTTCCGTTTCGCATGAAGGAAAAAGGGCCGCCGCCTCGCCCGCATTACGCAGTTTTTGAAAACAGTGAGCGCATTGGCGAAGTAACCAGTGGCACAATTTCTCCGAGCTTGAATTGGGGTGTCGGGATGGCGTATGTCTCGACACCGCATGCGAACATCGGCACAAAGATCGACATCGAGATTCGCGGACAAAAATTTCCTGCCATGATCGAAAAGAAACCGCTCTACAAGAAATCATGAATGTCCCAGACGATTTGCTCTACACCGAATCACACGAATGGATTCGCCGCGAAAGCGAAAATGTCCGGGTCGGCATCACCGATCACGCACAATCAGAATTGACTGATGTCGTTTACGTCGAGCTGCCGAAGGTGGATCGGCAGGCGAACGCAAAAGAAGCGATCGCAGTCGTCGAATCAGTCAAAGCAGCCAGCGACATCTACGCGCCGGTCAAAGGGACCGTTGTCGAAGTGAACAAAGCGCTTGAAGCAGATCCTGGGTTGCTCAACCGCGAACCATACGGTCAGGGCTGGATTTTTGTTCTCAAGCTCGACAACGCCGAGGATCTTAAACAATTGAAAGACGCGGAAGGGTACCGAAAGCAAATTGGGTAAACTTTTTAGGCGAAGCTTTATAAGCATGCGGACGTCAACGGCGCTTATTCTCGCGGCCGTGTTGCTTGTCGTGAACAGCTGCTCGCCGCGCGCTTTTGATGCAGCACGGGAGGAAGCGAAGCTGCTGCGTCGAGATTCCGAATGGGCGGAGGCTGCGTCGTCCGGGAAGGATATCGAAAAAATCCTGTCATATTGGAGCGATGACGCGCTACTGATTTATCCGGGACAGCAGGTGCTGGATGGCAAAGCGGCGATTCGCCCTTACGTTGCGTCCAGCTTGAGTATTCCTGGATTTAAAATCCACTGGGTTTCATCCAAAGCTGTATTCTCGCCGGACGGCAAAATGGCTTACATGCCCGCGACCGAGGAACTCACTGCGCCCGGTCCGGATGGCGCGCTAGTCACGAAACAGCTTCGAGGAATTGCTATTTGGCAGCGCGACTCCGACGGCGAGTGGCGGTGTGTTGTGGACATCGCCAATGAGCAGCCAACCACGCCGGCGTCAAGTAATCCTCGTTGAAATAGAAGTTCGTTTCGGCGAGTCGCCGAAACCGGCACGCGAGACGCGTGCGCTACCCAATCCGGCTTTATCCGCGTAATCCGCGGTTGAATCTCAGTGACTAACTTTTCTTAATAACGAAGCCGATGTAGCCCCAGCGGCCCCATTCGTAATGCGACGTGCGCTGCGCGTCGCGGCGGCCGGTTTTTCCATCGTGCGCGTATGTCTTCGCAACAAATTCCGGGAAAGCCGCGTTCATCTGCACGTCGTGCGACACCAGCAATGCGCCGTCGCGCAGCCGGGGCCAAAATTCTTGGAACTCCCAAAACATGTGCCGGTAGCTATGCGAGCTATCGTGCAGAAACATATCGATGGATGACGGCAGTTGGTCGCGCCTAAGGAAGTCTTCCACTTTGCCGCGGAGCGGCAGGAATCCGCCTGAGGTGGACCGCAATTCGTCCGGGATCAAAGCGCCTTGCTCGCAATTTTCGCTCCATTCGATGCTGTACAGCCTGGCAGTGGTGAGCTTTTCATCCGCGAGCGCTTTCAAGATAAAGGCTGATGACATCCCAATAAATCCACCCGACTCGACAATCATCGCCGGTCGAAGCCAACGCGTCAACGCGTAGAGCGTTGCGCAATCGAGGGCCCCCATCACTCCTTCACTGCCGAACGAATCGCGACGCCGGATCATTTGCGCCATGAAATCGCCCGCTCGAATTTCTGCCGCAAAACGCGCGACGGTGTCCCACATGGTGTAGAAAGGCGTCGAAGCCGCCTGGATTTGATTTCGCTTGTTGGCTCGTGCCTGCCAAGGCCACTGAAACGCGCGCATTTGTGATATGAAAGGCGAAAACATTCGCTGCACTTTCAACCGACGCGAATTTTATTTCCTGTCTCAGGGAGAATGGCAAGTAAGCCGGATCCGAGGCAAACTCGCCCTTTTCTAGAGGGGAACGCTGTGCTTAATTCCGGGTTTGCCTGTGAGCAGCAAACCGAAGCAGCGCGAGATAGAGCCTAACTTTGAGGGTGCAATGGATCGCCTGGAAAAAATCGTCGAGCAAATGGAGTCCGGGAAACTGCCTCTGGAAGATCTGATCGTGCGCTATGAGGAAGGAATGAATCTTGTAAAAGTTTGCCACGAACGACTTGCCAACGCCGAGCAAAAGATCGAAATCATTGCTCGCACCAACGCGGGCAAAACCGTAGTTAAGGATTTCGAGCCAGCGCCTGAACCGGCCGCTCCGGCCAAAGTGGTCGATGAATCCGAAAGCACAAATGATGAAATCAAACTCTTCTGAGTCCGCCAAGCCGGCCGTCGCGCCTACACGCTTGCTCGATGGGATCCGCTCGCCCGCAGATGTAAAAGCGCTGCGCGAACAGGATCTGCCGCAGCTCGCGCAGGAAGTACGCGATGAGCTGATCAAAGTCCTTTCACAAACAGGAGGACATCTGGGTCCAAATCTTGGCGTAGTTGAATTGACAATCGCGTTGCATCGCGTTTTCGACACGCCGCGTGACCGGTTCGTTATGGACGTCAGCCATCAAGGCTACGTCCACAAAATGTTTACTGGGCGACTCGATCGTTTTTCTACGATGCGGCAGTACGGCGGCCTCAATGGTTTTCTTTTACGAACTGAAAGCGAACACGATTGCTACGGTGCCGGTCACGCGGGTACTGCGCTTTCCGCTGGGCTCGGCATGGCAGTCGGCCGCGATTTGCGCGGCGGTGACGAGCATATCGTGGTCGTGGCGGGCGATGCCGCGCTCACCTGCGGGATCAGCTACGAAGCGCTTAACAATGTGAAAGCGCACACCAAACGCTTCATCGTTGTGCTCAACGACAATGAATGGTCGATCGCGAAGAATGTCGGCGCGATCGCGAATTATCTAAACAGCATCGTGGCAAGCCCCACTTTTGCTCACCTCCACGACAAAGCGCGCGATTTCGTGCGGGCGATCGCCGGAAAATCCGTGGTTCAGTTCGCACATAAAGTCGAAGAAAGCGTGAAAGGTTTGATTGTTCCCAGCGTCATCTTCGAGGAGCTCGGACTGCGTTACTACGGGCCGATCGATGGGCACGATATCCCATTATTGATCCGGACATTTGAGTTTTTGAAAACACAGGAAGAACCGGTTCTGCTGCACATTCTCACAAAGAAAGGCAAAGGGTATGAACCGGCCATCAAGCAGCCCGACAAGTTTCACGGACTCGGCAAATACAAATTGGAAACCGGCGAGACCGCGCCAGCGCCAACGCCTACCTATTCGGAAATTATCGGTAAAACGCTCGCGAAATTCGCGGAAACCAACCAAAAGATCGTCGCGATCACGGCGGCGATGCCGAGCGGGACCGGCCTCTCGCATTTTGCCAAGGCGCATCCAGATCGGTATTTCGACGTCGGGATTGCGGAAGAGCACGCCACACTTTTCGCCTGCGGGCTCGCGACGCAGGGCTTGACGCCGTTTCTTACGATCTATTCCACGTTCTTTCAGCGCGCCTACGACATGGCGATTCACGACATCGCGATCCAGAAACTAAGCGTCAGGCTCTGCATGGACCGCGCCGGGTTAAGCGGGGACGACGGCCCAACGCACCATGGGCTGTTCGACATCGGCTACCTGCGGCACATACCGAACTGGGTGCACATGCAGCCGAAGAACGAAGACGAATTTGTCGATATGCTCTGGACGATGGCGCACTACAACTCCGGTCCAATCGCCATCCGTTACCCGCGAGGTTCAGGGACGGGCGCGCAAATCAAAGCCGAACCAAAACTCCTCGAGATCGGCAAAGCGGAAGTCGCGCAACATGGGCGCGACGTGGCGATTTTCGGATTGGGCAACATGTTTGAAGTTGCCGAAGAAGCCGCGGCCAAACTTGAAGAGAAAGGAATTTCCGTTGCGCTCATCAATCCGCGCTGGATCAAGCCGCTCGATATTGGCACGCTCGAATTCTTCGCCCGCAGCGTCGAAGTCGTCTGCACCATCGAAGATCACGTTTTGCACAACGGTTTTGGCTGCGCGGTGATGGAGCAGTTGCAGTCGCAAATGATCAAAACGCCTGTGGTGCGTATCGGTTGGCCCGATCAATTCATCGAGCACGGCAGCATCCCGATCCTGCGAAAAAAGCATGGCCTCACTGCGGACGTGCTCGTGGAAAAGGTGCTGCCGCTGTTGCGCAAGAAATCCACTGTCCAGCCGACTGCGGCTTGAGTTGGGCCAGCAACAGGGGCGACGAAACCGAGAAACCGTTGTGTATCTGCTAGTCGCTCTAGACGACATATTGACCCACGCAAGGAAAAACGGTTAGAGCGTCGGCTCGCACCGATCGGAGCGAACTGGGAGCATCGCTGAACGTGATTACATGCGGCGAGACGACGAAGTGCCACAGATTAAGTGGAAATATGTATTGATCATTCTGACCGGTGTAATCCTTCTGATCACGTTCGACGTACAACATTGTTCAACAACGGCCGAGAAAGACCCCCACCTTACCAAAGGCTCTCTGGTCCTAAATATTAACGAAGCAACCGCTGAGGAGTTGCAAACGTTGCCGGGCGTTGGTCCCGCGCGGGCTGAGCGCATTATTCAGTATCGGCCATATCAATCTGTGCAGGGGCTTTTCGAAAACCGCGCATTGCCAAAAACCGTTGTTGATGCAAATCGCTCCCTATTAAAGACAACCGGCAAGAACGAGCGAACAGCGGGTCAGCATTGATTAAAAAGCGAAGGGCGCCTTCGTTTCCGAAAGCGCCCTTCATGTTTTCGATGGCGATAAGCCGAATTCTGTCCGGCTTATTTCTCAGCCGGGATGATCATTTATCTCATCCAGCTTTCGCAGAATGCCCGATGAAGTCTCGGCGGTCAGAGACCGCCGCTACAGCATCGTGATGCGACTATACCCGAGGATCTTTAGCGGGCCGGCTGCCCTTCCTCTGTTTTGTCTTGCACCGCATGGGGTTTTTCGTGCCTCGCGAATTGCTTCGCGAGCGGTGAGCTCTTACCTCGCCTTTTCACCCTTGCCTGCACTTTTCTCAAAGAACCGGCGGTGTCTTTTCTGTGACACTCTCCGTCACCGCAATTTTTCAACCGCGGCGCCCGCGTATTTTACGCGGCATGCTGCCGTATGGTGTTCGGACTTTCCTCCAGCGAACCTTGCGGTTCACCAGCGATCATCTGCCATCGGCTGGTAATTTAGCACAACTTGGAAAGCAGGAAATCAGGAAGAGTCGGTAACCGGAGCGGTTGCCCTACAATTAAAACGGTGACGGAACCGCGATGAGAAAAATTGTGATCATCACTAGCGCGATGAGCAGTCTGCCGATCATTGCGCCGAGATTTCCAAGCAAACTTCCCCAACCAGCGCGACCGGCGTCGATCATTCGTTTACCGGCGATGAATTCGCCGGCGACCGCTCCGATCACCGGCCCTGCAAACAGGCCGATAACTCCGAACAAAAGGCCGATTAGCGCGCCCAGGATTGCTCCGAAGGCGCCCCACCTTGTCGCGCCAAAATATTTTGTGCCAAAGTAGCTGCCGACAAAATCGAAGACGTACGAAACCAGTGTGAGCAACACAAGAATGATCATCGTCTTCCAGCCGATGCTCTTCTCCGCGCCGACCATGGCGCGATGGATGATTGCGGCAGCGAGAATAATAGTTGTGCCGGGAAGAGCCGGAACGACCGTGCCGATCAGACCGACGGCGAAGAGGACGATCGCGAAGAACCACCAGAAGAGTTCCATGGGAATTACAGAACCGTAATTCGTGAACCGTGAATCGCGAACTGTGGTGCGTGGGTTAGACGATGTAACGGTTCACGATTTACAGAATCTCGATTGTTCGTCTTTGACCCGTCCAATGCCGACCCTATACTGAAATTTGCAGATCAAATCTCAACTTTCGGAGGATCAATCATGCCACTTGCCGTTGGAACTAAGGCGCCGGACTTCACTTTATCCGCAAAGACCGCCGATGGACCGAAACAAAACACGCTCAGCGACAATTTTGGAAAGAAAAACACATTACTGCTTTTCTTCCCGATGGCGTTCACCGGCACCTGCACCACGGAAATGTGCGAAGTCAGTCAGGGTATGAACGCTTACACGAATTTGAACGCGGCCGTTTACGGGATCAGCGGCGACAATCCGTTTGCGCAGGAGGCGTGGGCGCAGAAGGAAAAAATCTCCGTGCAGCTGCTGAGCGATTACGAGCACAAAGTAGCGAAGGATTACGGCGTAATGTATGACTCGTTCCTGCCGCAAATGAACCTCGGAATGGGCGGCGTGCCGAAAAGGTCTGCGTTCATCATCGACAAAAATGGCGTGATCCAATACGCGGAGAGCAACGACGACGCCAGGCAACTGCCCAATTTCGACAAGATCAAGGCAAAGCTCGAGGAATTGAAGTGAACCTTTGTCATTCCGAGCGGAGTCGAGGAATCTCTGGATGTTTTCTGGAGAGGACAGCGAGAGATGTCTCGACTTCGCTCGACACGACAACCACGGAATGAACGACGAATTCAAAGCGCTGAAGAAATTCGACGCCGGCAAGGGTCGCGAGGGTTTCCTTTATTCGCTGCCAGCGCTGGAGGTGCAAGACATCGGGAAAATCTCGCGCCTGCCCGTGAGCATCCGAATTGTGCTCGAATCGGTGCTGCGGAATTGCGACGGCGACAAAGTCCGGCGTAAGGACGTCGAGACGCTGGCCAACTGGAATGCAAAATCACCGGCGAACGAGGAAATCCCATTCGTTGTCGCGCGCATCGTTCTCCAGGATTTCACAGGCGTGCCGCTGATTGTTGATCTTGCCGCGATGCGCAGTGCACTGCAACGCCTCGGTCGCGATCCAAAAATCATTGAGCCACTGGTGCCTGTCGATTTGGTCGTCGATCACTCTGTGCAGGTAGATTTCTTTGGTTCAGCGCGAGCGCTGGAACTCAACCTGGACATGGAGTTCAAACGCAACCGGGAGCGTTACCAGTTTCTCAAGTGGGGACAGCAGGCATTCAAAACTTTCCAACTCATCCCGCCTGGGATCGGCATCGTTCACCAGGTGAATCTCGAATATCTCGCGAAAGGGGTTCTCTCCTCTCAAGCCTCAACTCTCAGCTCTCAACTGTTCTTTCCTGACACTCTGGTCGGCACTGATTCGCACACGACCATGATCAACGGACTTGGCGTGGTCGGTTGGGGTGTCGGTGGAATCGAAGCGGAAGCTGGCATGCTTGGGCAACCGGTTTACTTTTTGACGCCGGAAGTGGTGGGCGTGCACATGAGCGGCCAGTTGCGCGAGGGCGTAACCGCGACGGATCTCGTCCTGCAGATCACGCAATTGCTGCGCGCGCAAAAAGTGGTCGGCAAATTTGTCGAGTTTTACGGCGAAGGCGCCGCATCGCTTCCGGTGCCGGATCGCGCCACTATTGGAAACATGTCGCCGGAGTACGGTGCGACGATGGGATATTTTCCAATCGATCAGGAGTCGGTGGATTACTTGCGGGCTACTGGCCGCAGCGCGGAACAATGTCTGGCGTTCGAAAATTATTTTAGAACCCAAAAAATGTTCGGCATGCCGCTCAGGGGCGAAATCGATTACAGCGTCGATATGGATCTGGATTTGGCAGACGTGCAGCCGAGTGTCGCCGGACCGAAAAGACCGCAGGACCGGATCAATTTGCCCGAGCTTGGCAAGACGTTTCGCGAGTTGCTGCAGAAACCGGTGCGGGACGGCGGATACGGGAAAGAGGATGTCGATCTTCGCGAAAAACACGTTGTGGAATTGAACGGCAGCGCGCCACGCAACGGGGAGATGTTTTCAACCGACAAAAAGGAAGACCAGGGCATTGATCCGGGGGACGAACTCAACAAGATCGAGATGGTTGCGAACCGGCCAACCCCTGATCCGAGCCGCGAAATTGAGGCGGAGTCGAGGGAGGTATTTGCCCGAGGACGCACTCACATTGGCCACGGTAGCGTCCTGATCGCCGCGATCACGAGTTGCACAAACACGAGTAACCCGAGCGTAATGATTGCGGCCGGCTTACTCGCAAAAAAAGCCGTCGAGCGCGGTTTGCGCATTGATCCCGCAGTGAAGGCTTCGCTGGCGCCTGGCTCGCGCGTTGTTTCCGATTACTTGGAAAAAACCGGACTGCAAAGATATCTCGATCAACTCGGATTTAATCTTGTCGGCTACGGTTGTACGACTTGCATTGGCAACTCCGGGCCGCTGCATCCGAACATTGAGAAAGCAATCCACGAATTCGATCTGGTCGCTGCCTCGGTTCTTTCGGGAAACCGAAACTTCGAAGCGCGCGTGCATCAACATATCAAGGCGAATTTTCTGATGTCGCCGCCGCTGGTTGTCGCTTTTGCCCTGGCTGGCCGAGTTCACATCGATCTTTCCCGCGAACCGCTCGGCAAAGACAAGGATGGCAACGAAACTTTCCTTCGCGATCTGTGGCCCACTCTCAGCGAAATTCGAGCCACCATGCAATCAGCCCTCGCGCCAGCGACGTTTCGCAAGCTTTATCGCGATTTCGCCGATCAAAATCCGAAGTGGAACGAAATTCCATCGAGCACGGGCGACATTTACCAGTGGGACGAGAAGAGCGATTACATTCACGAGCCGCCCTTTTTCGAGAATTTCTCGATGGAGCCCGGACATATTGAGGAAATCCGTGCCGCACGCGCCTTGGGCATTTTCGGCGATTCCGTCACGACCGATCACATTTCGCCCGCAGGTGCAATCAAAGCCACGTCGCCAGCGGGCCAATACTTGGTTTCGCGCGGGATTGCGCATTCCGATTTCAACAGCTACGGCAGCCGGCGCGGGAACGATTTGGTGATGACCCGGGGAACATTCGCGAATGTGCGGATTAAGAATTTGATGGCGCCTGGAACGGAAGGCGGAATCACGCTGCATCAGCCAAGCGGCGAGCGGATGTCAATCTTCGACGCAGCGATGAAATACGCTGAAACAAAGACGCCGTTGATCATCCTGGCTGGTCACGAGTACGGCACTGGTTCATCACGCGACTGGGCGGCGAAAGGAACGCGTTTATTGGGCGTTAAGGTCTTGATCGCGGCGAGTTTCGAAAGGATTCATCGCTCCAACCTTGTCGGTATGGGCGTGCTACCGTTGCAATTTCCCGATGGAACAACTGCGCAATCACTTGGACTCGACGGTTCGGAAATCTTTTCGATTACCGGATTGTCGGACGCGATTAGACCCGGAAAAAACGTGACGCTCGAGATCGAAGACAAGGACCGACGAAAGCGCTCTGTGCCAGTGACGCTTCGGGTCGATACGCCGATTGAGATCGACTATTATCGTCACGGTGGGATTTTGCCATTTGTGCTGAGGCAATTGCTGGCGAAAAATAAATAACCGCGATTCTCAAACACCCCCGGCTGCTACAGAAGGATCGATCGACGTTCGATCGTGATTGCTGAACCTTGGGCGATGAATGCAGAGCGCGGCGGGCGCGCCAACGTTTCAGCGAATTGCTCACCGTAAAGAGTCGCCACGTCAGCTCGAAGCGCGGATGTAGCTGCATTCCGAACTTTCCAGCGCGGGTGTTCCACTCGATATTCGCTACAGCCCGTCCCTGCGCAGGTGTAACCCCAATAGTGTTCGGTGATGAATTCGGCGTGCGAACCTGCCGGAATTAATTGCAACTCTCCGGTGGCGCTCACCTCGAGCGATTCCCATTTCTTCCCGCGTCGCCAGCTGTACTCCGCGGAGACGTGCACGCCGTCATCGATGATCGCATGTCGCATCGGTAGCGCGACGTAGCGTTCACCGTAAAATGCGCGCGCGACGAGGGCAATGGCGCGGCGCGGCACAAGCTCACGGATGAAAACGACGCCGCGCCGCCATGTATCCGCAGATCTTTTCCGAACATAGAAGCGCAAGTTCACTTCTTCGAAGTTCCGATGCAGCGGAATCGGAAGGCCGAGCAAGCGCGTGTCGAGAAAGAGAAAGCCAACGATACTCAGAAACGTTTCGCCATTTTCGTAATCGATCTCGGTGCCCGGAGGGACGAACGGCGTCAGAATACGAGGATCAACAACGAAATTCAGCATGGCGAGATAACGCCAGTTGGCGGTGAGAAAGGGTTGCACGATGGATTCGGCGCTCACAGGCGCCGCTACAGAATCAACGGTCAACCGGTTGAACGCGATAGCGGATTGCGAACCGTTTCAGTTCGGGAACGGGAGTAAGATCGGCACGTTGAGTTGCGCTTATCCAATCGGACCATGTTTCATCTTCCTTGCGGACTGGGCGGAAGTTTTAGCTCGATGAACTGCGACGCTTCCCCCGCATTACCGATCGATGCGAGGAGCGATCGGCTCTTGCCATGCGTGAGCAAGGCAATACGTCCCCGGATTGTGACCTGTTTGGCATTTTCTGTGATGGAGCCCCAGTCGATGAATGCGAATTCGGATTGCCGATTGTCGAGGTACAGACTTGCCCGAATGTTGTAACCATCAGGCTGATCCGGAATCTTAACAGTCGATGGCGCGCGAAGTTCGAACTGCAACTCAAGTTGTTTGCCATCCCCTGCCGCCGAACTAAGATTGCCGAGGCGATCCCGATAACCAAACTCGCCAGGATGCCAAGCGGCACGCACAGAGAAATGATGGTCACCCCCCGCTGCCGTTCCATTTCCGGGACATGGGCGAGCCGCGTCAAATAATCGCCGACAAAAAACCGCAAGAATGCAGCCGACAAGAGCCGTGCATAGCGCAATGAAAGAAGCGCGGAGAAAGCGCACGTTGGCCGAGAGACTAAATTCATCTGTTACCAACGCAAGATCGATTGTCGATCCTGTGGTCACTGCAGCAATTTCTCAAGTGACGGATCGGGCTGAGTGCCGAGCGCGGTGGCCCTGGTATAGTGTTGCTTGGCTAATTCTTTTGAAGCGGGTTGTGTCGTGACGAGAATGACCGCCAGATTAAAGTGGGCTTCCGCGTAATCCGGATTGTTCGCGATGGCCTGAAGTATTTCCTTCTCGGCTTCTTTCTGCCGCCCTTTTTGGCTCGCTGTAATGCCGAGATAATTATGAGCAGTGGCGCTCTTGGGATTGATCTCGACCGCCTGGCTTAATTCGGCCAGTGCATTGTCGAACTTGGATTGCCGATAATAGACAATTCCGAGTGTCGTGTGCAAAAACTCCTCTTTGGGCGAAATCGTCAGAGCCTTCTTCAGGGTCGATTCCGCCGAGGAAAACTTCCCGCTGCGAAGATAAACCACCCCGAGATTGGAAAGCGCATAAAGGTTATTAGGGCTTTTGGTTAGGATCTCCTGATATTGTTCTTCGGTCGTCCCATATTCGCCCTGCTCAAAGCTCTCTTTCGCGGCGCGCGCAACGTTCCGCAGATCATCTGGCACTTCCGGTTTGACGTCGCTGGGTTGGGCGTCGTTGGAGTTATCGGTTGTCGCTCCACCGCTGTCAGGCGGCGATTTTTCTTTGGCATCTGGCTCAGCGAGCTCGACCGAGTCTGCCGGCGATTTCTTGGCAAAAATAAAACTCGCTTTCAACGTACCGGAGTTCTCGTCTGAAATGGAGACCACTGGCTGCCGCAGTAAAGCGAGCTCCTCACTGCTTAATTTTGTGACCGGCTGCGCAAGGAATTCGATCTGCTTGTTTAAAGCATCAGACTTGATCTTTAGTTTATCCAGCTCCGTAAGCATCAATTTCTTTGCCTGGTAACGATGCGCTTCCTCCTGGCGTTCCCGAACAATGACGTTTCGCAGGAGTTCGTTTTCTTTGGCCAGCCGCGCGGTCTCCTCGCTGTTTGCGCCCATGAGCTTGGCGTTCTGCACCGCTGAGCTCGCCTCATCCAGTTGGACGCCAAGCTCGGCAACCCGCGCCTCGAAATATTGATTTTGTTTCTGAGTTTCAGCTAATTGCTGTTGAAGTTCCGCCACCTGCTGCTTCACCTTGGCAAATTCCTCCGCGTTTTTCGGTGCATCCTCGCCAAGTTCCCGCACGTCTTTCTCTGCATTTGCGAGTCGTTGTTTCAAATCGCTATTCTCGCTCAGAAGCGCCTGAACCCGTTGCTCCGCTTCCTTCATCCCTTTCAACTGAGCGAGCGCCTCATCCCGTTCTTGCATCAGCGTTGCGATTTGCTCATTTGCCTCGGCGAATTTTGTGTTGGTCTGATCCCTTTGCTTTTCCGTCGTAACGCGAGCCTCTTCAGCGGCGGCAACGGCATCTTTCAAGCGGGCGACCTCTGCACGCAATTGCTGTTGCTCTTTGGTACTACTGTCTCGCGACGATTGGAGCGCTTTTAACGACTCTTGAACCTGCGCGAGTTGATCGCGAACCTGCCCCTCTGATTTCTTGGATTTCTCGATTTCGTTTCGTGCTTTCTCCAGCTTGGAATCGGTTTCCTTCAAGCGAGTGTTTACGAGTTCCTTTTCCTTTCGCGCGGTCTCGAGATCGGCGCGCGATTTTTCCAGCGCTGTTTGTAGTTGATCAACCTTGCTACGAATTTTCCTGGTTGCCTCCTTGATCGCGGCGTCGCTCGGGACCTGAGCAATCCGTTCGGCTCCCTGCGGCGCCACAACTTCGGGGCCGGGCTCGGACCATGCGTCACTCTCGCGCAGCGAGGGGGCAACTTCCGGCAAACGACTTGCGTCCGTCGCCAAATCATTTTGCGTCGACATCCTATCCTGAATGCGCAGGATGCCCTCGCTGATTTTACGGCCGCGATACGCCACGATGGCAGGCTGCCAGTCAGCGTGCGACTTGCGCAATTCCTCGATCAAGCTTCCCGCAAATCGATATTTGGCCAAGGCCGTCTTAAGCCGGTTCTCGTGCTCCAGTTTTTCGCCCTGCTGGGCCGACAGGTAGGCTTTAAGAAAAATTTCGCTCGGATCGTCCTGCTGCCCTCGAAGATAACCCGCCGCCAGGAGAAAAAAGAAACCGGCGAGTAAAACCGAACCGATTTCCTTCATGCGACGACGAGGTGCAATGATAATCGAGCTGGGGGAACTTGCAATCCGGCGTTGCACGTGCCCCGAGAATGAGGGAAGCAAATCAAAAAAGCGAGCCCTTTTCTTTGCAAAACGAGATGCGAATCTTAAACTTGCCCTTCGGCAGCGAATCGATGGTGGCCGTAGCTCAATGGTAGAGCCCCAGATTGTGGTTCTGGTTGTTGCGGGTTCGAGTCCCGTCGGCCACCCCACATCGGTTTTCGATTCCCGATTGCCGATTTTGCATGTGGATTTGTCCTTCAAATCTAAAATCGACAATCTAAAACCTAAAATGTCGCTGTGTCTGTAGCTCAATCGGATAGAGCATCTGACTTCGGATCAGAAGGTTGTGGGTTCGAGTCCCTCCAGGCACGATCTAACCGGAGAAATCATCACTTGTGTTTGGCGAAAAGCAGGCGACAATAGCGACCTATTGGATCAAGTTCTGTTCTGTTCGTAGCGTGGTAGATCGCAGTTGAGATTTTCTCAGTGGTGATTTGAAACCCGATTCCCGGGAACGGCTCTGTAGCTGGCAGTTATTTTCCAAAACCAAGTCACAATGAAACTATATGTAGGAAATCTCTCCTTTGAGACCACCGAGAACGATCTTCAGGATCTTTTCGAACAACACGGCAAAGTCGCCGAAGTAGCGCTGATGATGGATCGCATGACGGGCAAGTCCCGCGGCTTCGCATTCGTCACGATGAACGACACGGCTGAAGCCCATGCCGCCATGGCGGCAATCAACGGCAAGGAACTCGGCGGCCGCGCTTTGGCGGTCAACGAAGCGCGTCCGCGCGAAGAGCGGCCGCGCCCATCTGGCGGCAACCGGCGGTACGCCGATTTTCGCCGGTAAAGAAATCGATCATGCAGCCGGTCCCGAAGGTTTCGGGGCCGGCTGCCCATCAAACATCATGAGTTTAGAAAAAGCAATAGAGGTGGAAGGGACAATCATGTCCGTTCTTCCCGGCACAATGTTTCGCGTGGCGCTCGCGAACGAACATCTCGTGCTTGCGCACATTTCCGGAAAAATGCGCAAACGCTTCATCCGCCTTACGATTGGTGACCGTGTGAAACTCGAAATGTCTCCTTACGATATCGAGAAGGCGCGTATCGTTTATCGGCTCGCATAAAAAATGAAATTTTTCGCAACGACTTCACCACGAAAGGTAAAAACCGGACCGGTCATTAAGCGGCTACTCGTCAGATGCCCTTCCACTGCAAAGCTAACGGCGACCGGTCAAACAATCGAAGAAGCGCTCTGGGCCGCAGCCAAGGTCAAAACACCTAAATTCACCTGTCCCCATTGCCGCCAAGTCCACAGTTGGACAAAAAAAGACGTCGTTCTGGCACGCTGAAAGCAGACGTCGTACAGCGACATTGGGTACGGTTCACGTGCCTTGGATCACATTGACCAGGCCAGCTTGACATTTTAATCACCGAGCGATTACCAGTCGCATCGTGAATCTGCCGAGCAAGAGCCGCCGCGAGCTTGATTCGGTCATAGTTAACATCGAGCTGACTCTCGTCAGCATCATCCAGGGTGTTGCGCTCTTTTTCTTAACGGACAATGCCCGGGCGGTATTGTCGAAACGGCATTGGGGTGCCCTTCTCTACGTTGCCGCAGGTCTGTGCGTGATCTTCATCTTTTGGTCGCGGTCGGTCATTCACACACTCACTTTGATCAAATGGCCCCTGGAGTTTGGGCATAACTTTTTTTACATCGCTTGCGCACTGGGCGAGGCGATTCTCTTCAGCCGGCTTGATCGTCCTCTGGCGTGGTTTCAGCTAAGCACCGCTTACGCAGGAGTTGTTTGGCTGCTTTTTATCTACGATATGCGGCTGATTCGGGCGCGCATAACCGAATCGAGCAACGCTGCCGATCAGACCCTTTACGCCCGTGCCAAGGCTGATCAATTGCTCAACATTTGGCTGCTTGTTCCCTTGCTCTTTCTTCTAAATCTCGGCTGCGCGTTGGCTATCTGGAGCAGGCCTGATTTGTTCATCACTCGCGCCGGTCACATTTGGTTGGTCAGCACTCAGCTCGCTTCATTCATCGTTTACCTCGTTTACGTCGCTCGTTACTTCAACGCCATCGCACCGCTGCTCCTGCGGAGCCGCGAAGGGGCTGGCAAGAGTTGAAAGCGCCTCAGACTTCAAAAGGCGCGCTGTTCTTCAGCGTTTCTCGTCGCGAGCTTTGGCAGTTGAATCGAATTCTGTAGCCGAGAGTCGGAGCGCCCCAGGAGGAAGTTTGACAGCCTCCTGTTATAGATTGACGTCGAAACCATAGCCCGGACCCATAGCCCGGAGAGGCGTTGGCCTAGTGTTCGATGTCGATCTCGCCACGAGACGATTCCGCGTCGCCGTGGTTACCGGGCTTGCTTTCGAAATAAAGCACCACAATTGCGATGCCGAGCAGCGGTTGGAGAATTCTTTGCAAAAGATTCAGAGCGAAACTGGAAACATCGAACCCGTGAGCTTGCTGGGTCTCCGTAAGCTTTTGCAGAAGCGCCTGCGGATCTTGCGCCGTCATCAGCTCGTTGAAATAATGGCGCTGCGTTGTCCACTCCGGGCCGAGCGTAATCGCCAGCACAAATGCTGCCCAGATTGAAACGATAAACGCTCCGCGCCACAATGGCCGTTGAAACCACGGCAGACTGCGTCCGCTACGCGCGAGATTTCTGCTTTCGCGCAGCGAATCGACGACGCCCGCGTTTTCCAGAACAGCAAATTGCTGCCAGAAGAGAACGTTGATGAAGAAACGCCCGAACATCCAAGTTTGAATTACGAGCAGACCTAGTGCGAAGAAGATCAACAGTAACGAAGACGCTCCAGCGGCAATCATCATTGCGATTGCGAGCGCAAATATCGTCAGCAAGGCGTAAACTCCATAAACGAAAATGCACAGCGCGGCGACGCGCGGCCAAAACCTCACGGCTTCATTCAGCGCAGCAACAAGACCAATGCGACGCCCGGCGCCGATCTCGGCACTGAGAATTTGAATAGCCGCTAAATAGACCGGCCACAGCACTATCGCCAGCACTGACATGCAAAGACCAAAACCACTCACCAGGACAGTGCGAAGGTCGACATCTACGCTCGGCCCTCTTTGAGTCCATGCAGTGGCTAGTTGACCGCACACCGACGGCAAAACCACGACAAGCGTAAGGCAAAAGAATTGGAAAAAACCTTTGCGGTAAATCCGAAAACTCGCCGCCAAGATCTGAGCAAAACTGCGATGTTGTAGCGCCGGCTGTGTCAGCCGCCGGGCGCTCGCCGCGGAGGGCGGGCCCACATCAAACAAACCGGGAATCTCTGCGGCTGTTGACCAAAGGTCGACATCCATTCGACGGGCTTCATTTCCAGGAAGCAACCGGCCCTCCGTTCTCCATTCGCGAAGTGTCTCGATATCCACAGGGCCGTATTCCTTGCCCTGCACGCGCACGATCCATTCGGTCATGTCGCTCATTTAAGCCGGAATGACGTCCAAGACTAGCATCCAGGATTGGAATCCAGTGTCGGACTTTCGAGGAACGACTTTCAAATCCTAATAAACGCGGTAATCCTGTCGTGGGATGAAGCTGCTTTTGATCGACGGTCATTACTACGTTTATCGCTCATTTTTTGCGATCCCGAATCTCTCCAATTCCCGGGGCGAGCCGACGAACGCCATCTTCGGCTTCACGAAAACGTTGCGGCTAATGGTGAAGCATTTGCAGCCGCAGCTGGGCGCAGTGGTCTGGGATGAAGGCGTGCCGCAGCGGCGGGTGGAATTGCAACCTGCCTACAAAGAGACGCGCAAAGAGATGCCGACGCCAATGATCCCGCAGCTTGATTTTATCCAGAAACTCTCTCCCCTTCTGGGTTTTCGAAATATTTCGCTGCCCGATACCGAGGCCGACGATTTGATAGGCTGCTATGCCGTGGCCGCATGCAAGCACCGGGGGATGGAAGTCGTGCTCGCGACCAACGACAAGGATCTGTATCAGCTGGTCGGGCCTTGCGTGAAAGTTTACACGACGGCGAAGGTCGACCTGGCTTCGCCAAAGGACGCGTTCGCCTTGCTGGGCGAAGACCAGGTCAGTGCGAAATGGGACGTTCCGCCGAAGCTTATCGGGGATGTCCTCGCGTTGACCGGCGATTCGGTCGACAACATTCCTGGAATCGGACTGGGCCGCAAAACGGCGGCGGCATTGGTTCGCGAATTTGGCGGGTTGCAACCGTTGCTCGCCAACATTGACGAGGTGAAAAGCGCGCGTACCCGCGAGAAGCTAGCCAACGCACGCAAGCAAATTTTGCAAAACCGAAAAATGGTCGATCTGGATTGTCATTTGGAATTGCCTGTACCGATCGATGATCTCCAGATCGAGCCTGATTATCCCGCGCTTATCTCAGCGCTGGAAAAGTGCGAGTTTAAGTCACTTCTCCAGGAAGTGCGTGACGAGGCCGCTCGAGCGGGAACCGGCTCGCAGGGCAATCTGCTGTAGCGAGCCGGCTGCGACCGTCACAAAAATTCTCTCTAGGGCTTCCAAAAGCCAAAGTGTGATCCCGAAGGCTCTCCGAGCCGCCACAGAGATTTGGCATAATCGTTTGAGCGCCGGTGATTAACGTCAGACAC
>QHNJ01000315.1 GCA_003218395.1 Verrucomicrobiota bacterium | reverse complement strand
CCGGTGAGATCGACCACGGTTTGTTCGCTCGTAAATCCGAAAACATCGAGCACATCGTTCTCGCCGATTCTTTCCCCGCAGAACGCGACAAGCTGATCGAGCATCGATTCTGCATCGCGCAGACCGCCTTCCGCGCCGCGCGCGATCGCATGCGCCGCCGCTGGTTTCAGCGTGATTTTTTCTTTTCCGGCAATGAATTGCAGGTGCTGGGCAATCAGATTTGACGGGATACGGTGGAGATCAAAGCGCTGGCAGCGGCTTAGAATAGTCGGCAAAACTTTTTGCGGCTCGGTGGTCGCGAAAATAAATTTCACATGCGCAGGCGGCTCCTCGAGCGTTTTCAAAAGTGCATTAAACGCCTGCGCTGACAGCATGTGCACTTCATCGATCAGATAAATTTTGTACCGACCTTTGGCCGGCGCATACCGAACGTTGTCACGCAATTGGCGCACATCTTCGACGCTGTTGTTGCTGGCGCCATCGATCTCGATCACGTCAAGACTGTTTCCCGCGGCAATCTCCCGGCAGTTGTCGCAAACGCCGCACGGCGTCACGGTCGGCCCGTGAATGCAATTGAGTGACTTTGCCAAAATGCGAGCGGTCGATGTTTTCCCGATGCCGCGCGGGCCGACAAAAAGATATGCATGCGCAAGCCGGTTCTGCGCAACGGCGTTTTTGAGTGTGCGCGAGACATGCGCTTGCCCGACCAGATCGTCAAAAGTCTGCGGCCGATATTTTCGCGCGAAAACTTCGTAGCTCACGCACTCAATCTAAATGCGCTGATTGACGTGTGAAAACAGAAAATGGGCTGCTAGCCGCGAATGAACACGAACAGAAAATCAAAAGAATTTCTCTGATTTTGATTGAGCGTTGGGCGTTGAACGTTAAGCGTTGAACGTTTTCTCATGCTCACGAGATCGACATCTGCTTTGGCGTTCTTGCTCTTGTGCGTGCTCGCAATCGATGCGCAAGGTCGCGAGCCGCAAAAGACTTTACCGACAAGGCCGACAATCGAACACAAACAAGTTCGCGCGCGCGATCTCGGGATTCCGTTTGAAGGCAAGCCTGGAAAATTTAACGCGATTACCGACGTGGCTGGTGTCGAACTCGGCTACACCACGCTTATGAGTGGCGACGGCAAGCTAGAGGTTGGCAAAGGTCCGATGCGGACTGGCGTCACCGCTATTCTCCCGCGTGGACATAACTCGCTTAACGATCCGGTGTACGCCGGCGTTTTCTCGCTCAACGGCAACGGCGAAATGACCGGCACAGCGTGGGTTGATGAGAGCGGCTTCCTTGAAGGACCAATCATTATTACGAACACGCACAGCGTCGGCGTGGCGCGCGATGCGGTTATCGCGTGGCGAATTAAGCATGGGGCAGCCGATAAGACCGGATACTGGTGGAGCCTGCCGGTGGTGGCCGAGACTTGGGACGGCTGGCTCAATGACATCAATGGGTTTCACGTAAAGCCAGAAGATGTCTCGCACGCACTCGAGTCGGCCCACGGTGGCCCAATCGAAGAGGGAAGCGTCGGCGGCGGGACCGGGATGATCTGTTACGAGTTCAAAGGCGGAACTGGGACTGCGTCACGCGTGATCGAAATGAAGGATAAATCTAATCCGGCTGGCACCTATACAATCGGCGCTCTCGTTCAGGCCAATTGTGGACGCCGCCCA
>QHNJ01000310.1 GCA_003218395.1 Verrucomicrobiota bacterium | reverse complement strand
TTCATAGCGTAGGCGGTAATCTGATGCTCTTGCATGCCTGGTTTCATGAAGTGGGAAATGGCCGTGTGGCACGCATCGCAGATGGCGGCGACGATGCGCATCGCCTCAAGCTCGTCTTCATTTTTAATTGCGCGCGCTTCCACCATGGGCGATGCGCCGTCGGTCCAGTTGATTTCCGCCTCCTTGAAGGCGTTGATCATGTTGAGATCGATGAAGTCAACCCCGAGCGGAGCTTTCTCTACGTGGTATTTCCTCATCTCCTCCACAATCGCAGTCGTGAATTTTTTCACTTGCTGGCGGGATGCGCCTCCCACGGCTCCCTTGATCCACGAGTAGGCGTAGCGCACGTTATCGCGCGGGATCCACGGGCAGTGGCGATTGATCTGTATGCCGATGTCGCCTTGCTCGAAAAGGATCGGCTCGGAGCCTTCGCAAAGCAAGGCGTAGCGTAAACCGGGTTTCAACCGGCACCAGCCCGGCGTGACCGTGCTGGATATATAGCGGACGTTTTCATCGTACATCGCGAGCAGCGCGCCCAAGCCATTGCGCTTCATCGCCTCCCGGGCGCGATTCAAGCGGTACTTCCTCAGCCGCTCCCAGTTGATGCGCTGTTGCCAGTCGGTGCCCACCAGACCGAAACTCGACGTGCTACGGTTTACCATGGGTCGCCTCCTTTTGACTTTTCGGGCGCCTTATTTGCAGATATCGATTCCTAAGTCATTTAAGGAACGGTTGTCAATCTCTTGGGCGCTTCGAAGAACCGAACTTGACGGCCTGTCAAACTCGCTGTTAGACTCCGCTACAAAGCCAAGCTTTCCGAGAGGAGATATTCGCCATGGCAGAGGCTCACATACTGAAAATCGATTCGTTGCCGGTGGTCGACCGCGGCAATGGGATTCAGACGATCCCTCTCGTCACCAAAGAGATCGGGTCCAAAACCATGACGACAGGATTGACCCGCTTTCCAGCCGGCGCGAAAGTTCCGCTGCATTCGCATAACTGCGATGAGCAGGTGACGATTCTCGAAGGGGAGGCCGAAGCGGAGGTTGATGGACAACGCCACCGCCTGCACCCTTTCGATACAACGCTTGTCCCCGCGGATAAGCCGCATCGGTTTATAAATATCGGAGCAGCACGACTCACGATCCTGTGGATCTACGGGAGCGCCGAGGTGACCCGAACATTCACGGAGACCGGAGAAACAGTCGCTCACCTCTCCGATCGTGATCTCGTCAGTCCGCTACCTCCGAAGGAGAAGTAGGGCATTCTTTGCGGTCTTGATGCGACAAATGATCCGAACTTCGTGTGCTTCGTGCTCTTTGTGGTGAGAGGATTTTACCAAGGAGGTCACGAAGGAAGACAACATGACTCGCCCGGAAAAGCCATCAACCGAACGCCGATTCCCTGCCGGCGATCTCGAAGCGTTCGTCGCCCGCGCGCTCACAGCCCTCGGCTTGCCCGCGTCGGATGCCGAGCAGGTGGCGCGGCTGATGATCCTTGCTGACCTGCGCGGCGCTGACGGCCACGGAATCTTCCGCTTGCCTCAATACGTTCGCCGCATCAGAGCCAGCGGATTGAACGTGAGGCCGAACATCCGCGTCGTTCAGGAAACAGAAGCGATGGCTTTGGTCGATGGCGATGACGGTATGGGACATTTAGTGATGCGATTTGCCGTGCAGGTCGCGATGGACAAGGCCAAGCACGCGGGGGTTAGCTGGGTCGGCGTGCGGCAGAGCAATCACGCTGGACCCGCAGCGCTCTACGCCATGA
>QHNJ01000309.1 GCA_003218395.1 Verrucomicrobiota bacterium | reverse complement strand
ACGTAACCACCCGGCTTGAACAGACACCAGAATGGACCGGGCGAAGTCGGACCTGATACCGCGGCGTTGATGGCGTTCGCGACCTCGAACCGATTGCTGCGGTTCGTCGGTTGTTGGCCGGGCTTGGTCCCGAGGTCATCCTGGATGTGCTTGCTCAGATACTGCCAGACGATACGCCAGGGCGGCAGTCCATCGGAACCCGGGTTCGCCAGCAGCGACGCGAACCCGGCGGGGTAGCCATACCCAAAGTCGGCGCAGAGTAGCACGCGGCCTTTGTTTGCCGCGACAATAGACTCGATCTCCGCTCGGATGAGTTGCTCTGCGTCGGTTCTGGACGACGGGCTCACCGTACTCGGTTCGGCGGTTGTGGCGCGCCCATGAGCAATCCAAATGCAATCCGCTCTTCCTCCACGACGCCGATCGCTCCCGGACCAGTCGACCATTATATATCCGTCGAAAAGCGACACCTTCTTTCACTCGAGTGGCTCTTGAACCGTTTAACATGTTTCGATGGAAGTTCGGAATCGGAATTCGGGCGCACAGCAACATTGACACCCACGAGCGCCGCTTTTAGAGTGGGCGCCGCCGCGGGCGAACGTACTCGCTGCAAGCGAAAGGCTTATGATTAAAAAGACGTGGATATTTCTGTCTCTGCTTTTTTCCTACCACGGCACGGGCTTCACTGCGGCAGGCTCTGCTTGGCAAGATATCCTTGGCAAAGTTTCTTGCCTTTGTGGCTACCGGTCGCATCGGGTAAGCGACCGTTTCCCACACTTCATCTTCGCCCCACAGGGTCGCGTTTTTACTTTTGAGATTTCACGTGTCAATTTTCGTGCTTGGTTTGGAGCGTCGTTCAGTTCAATCCTACGGCTCTGGTAGATTGCTGAGTCTGAACATACCTGCGGGCTGATATCTGGATATACCGCGATCTCGTTGCGTTGCCGGTATCATATCCTTGACAGATCTTAGTTATCTGAGAAATATTGTAGGCGATTTCAGCAATAAAGAACGCAAAATATTAGACTGGATATGCCGCCAAACTCAGGCGGTTCACTTTATGGGGCACGACAAAAAGGCGCGCGCTAAGCGTCCGTTTACGCAGGTCAATGTCTTCTCGGCAGATCCGCTCGGCGGCAACCCGCTTGCGGTGGTGCATGCCGCCGAGGGGTTGAGCGAAGCGCAGATGGCCGCGCTCGCGCGCTGGACCAACCTCTCGGAAACGACGTTCCTCCTGCCACCGACAGATTCGGGCGCGGACTATCGCGTGCGCATCTTCACGCCCCGCGGCGAGCTACCCTTTGCCGGCCACCCGACGCTCGGCTCATGCCACGCCTGGCTCGCCGCGGGCGGAAAGCCGCGCAAGCCGAATGTCGTCGTGCAGCAATGCGGCGTGGGCCTCGTCCGCGTGCGCTGCGACGGTCCGCGCCTCGAGTTCGCTGCGCCGCCTTTGCTCCGTACCGGTGCGCTCGGGTCCGATCTGCTGGTGAAGATCGCCAAGGCGCTCGCCCTGTTGCCATCGGATATCGTTCACCACCAGTGGGTCGACAACGGCCCGGGCTGGTGCGCGGTGATGCTCCGCTCCGCGCGCCAGGTGCATTCGCTCAAGCCCGACTGGGCCTTGCTCGATCCGCTCAAGCTGGGCGTGGTCGGTCCGCATGACGCCGGCCACAACGCGGCCTTCGAGGTGCGGGCGTTCATCGGGGGCGGCGGATACGAGGATCCGGTCACCGGCAGCCTCAACGCCAGCGTC
>QHNJ01000308.1 GCA_003218395.1 Verrucomicrobiota bacterium | reverse complement strand
CTGTTTGTTCCCCATTCAAGTTTGGTCGGTATACAATTTGCTCCGAGAGGTGCCTGCCTGGTTACGTCAGATGAGCGTTTGGGATCTGATCGGAGTTGTCTCATATCCCCAAACGTTTGCCCTTTTTGAGAGCGCGGTTATTTTTCTCCCATTCGTGCTCTTGTCTGCTCTTCTTCCCCGTCGCTGGTTGAGAGACAAATTCGTAGCTCTAACCACAGGCATTGTTTACCTTTCCGCAGCTTGGTTTATTCTTGCGCATATAAATGATCTGACAGTACGGTACTGGGGGTTTAGCCAGTTTCTACCCTGGATGGGATTGTTTTTATCCTCGCAAATCTTATGTTGTTTCCTAATACAGTACAGCGAGAAGCTTGAAAGTGTCATCCTCTCATTCGTAGGTCGCGTAGCAGTACTATCACTTGTATATCTCTTGATCGATTTAATAAGTCTTACAATCCTCGTTATACGGAATACTTAATAGGATAATATGCCGACCAGTCTGCCCAGGAGAGATTTTATTAAGTTCCTTGCGATGTGGCCACTGTTCACGGTATGGCCACCGCCAGAACCTACGCTGGGGCATACGTCACAACCCGGTGGCCATCGTCTTCCAAACATCCTTATTCTGGTATTCGATACTTTCTCTGCGTATCACATCCCTTTTTATGGGTATCGCCGCCAAACCACGCCAAATCTCTCACGTTTCGCCAATCGAGCAACAGTGTTTCATTCACACTATGCGAGTGGAAATTTCACCACACCGGGCACCGCCTCCCTGTTGACTGGTACGTATCCATGGTCTCACCAGGCTCTCCATATTCAGGGCACTGTCTTAGAGGAATTTAGGAACAAGAATATCTTCAGTTTGCTAGGTGAGAAAGGCTATTTCCGAATCGGCTTTTCACATAACATAGTGGCTACCTCTCTTTTAGATCAGTTTCGATTGGACATCGATAACTTTACAAAGACAAGAGAGCTCTGTCTGGTTGATAATTATCTCGCTGATCGGCTTTTCCCGAAGGATTTTACACCCGCTGTTCATGGTGAGAGCCTTATCTTCCGCCGTGGCGACACCTACTCTAGTTCCCTCTTCCTTTACGAAGTCTATCGATTCTGGACTTCCATTCAGATGAAACTTTTGACCAAACAGTATGGCGAGCTTTTCCCACGTGGCATCCCCAACAATCACAATCTCGTCTTTATGTTAGAAACCGCGATTGACTGGACCATGCGTCAGTTAGAGAAAGCGCCGCAGCCTTTCTCAGCTTATATGCATTTCTTACCACCCCACGATCCGTATACCGCGCGGCGGGAATTTGTCGATCGATTTGATGATGGCTGGAATCCGCTTCCGAAACCGTTTCATCCCCTCTCGGATAGCCAACCGGATCAGCGCTTAAATCAAAAAAGGCGAGAGTATGACGAATACATCGCATATGCTGACGCCGAATTTGGTCGTCTATATGATTTCATGGATAGAAATGGGATTCTCGATAATACTTATGTAATATTTACTTCCGATCACGGCGAGTTGTTTGAAAGAGGCGTATGGGGTCACATTACTCCAGTCTTGTTTGAACCGGTAATTCGCGTTCCTCTTTTAATATCAAAACCAGGTCAACAAAAGAAACAAGACGTTTATAGCCATACGAGCTGCGTGGATATACTCCCTACGTTGCTGCATCTTTCTGGAACAGACAAACCAGATTGGTGTGAAGGTGAGGTGCTGCCATCCATCGCGGAAGAAAAACCTGCGGCTGAGAGGAGTATCTTTTGTTTAGAAGCCAAGAGTAATTCGAAGCACGCTCCCCTCAGGAAGCGAACGGTCAGTCTGATTAGAGATCGGTATAAGCTAGTGCACTACCTCGGGTACAAGGAATATGATGATATATATGAAATGTATGACTTGAATGACGACCCCGAAGAATTAAACAATATTTA
>QHNJ01000307.1 GCA_003218395.1 Verrucomicrobiota bacterium | reverse complement strand
TCTTGGATTACGTTACCCGACGTTTCAACGCATCTTCGGGCCGGGCTCAAAAGCCGGCTGGGGAGCTTAACCTTCGCTGAGGCACCGCTTAGCGCGATCTCCAGATTCAACTGGAGCCCTGAGTCAGCCGAAGTGAGGCCGCTTCTTCAAAGCCGCCTCGTGAGGATGGTTCCTCGTTCCACGCGGATTTGGAGCAGTTAACCCCAAATAAGAACCCGGTTTATGAAATTCGTAATGCTCACAACAGAGCACACTAATCAAGGGGGCAAATTACGATAACCATTAAAAAACAGAAGGACTACGTTATGACAAAATCAACCCCGACCCTTACGCTTACGCAAAGCGGACTGCTGGCCCTGTTGCTGCAACGCCAGCGTTACGCAGTCATCCAGTTGGCCCGGCGTCACGCACAACGCAAGCACATGCGCGCCGCCCTTTGGAGTACCCTCACATGGCCATTTCGTGCGCTCACGGCACTAACGCTCGTCGACTACACCGGGCGCCGGCAACAGATTCACGGCGACCTGCGGATCCAACATCCCGAATGGGTCGAGCGAAATGGCGAATCCTCCATGCGCCTCTTGGAACAGCTCGACACTTTGACGCGAAGGGGATCCAACGAGTCTATCGCTGCTCCTTCAGCGCGCCGCATGTGGGATGCGTTGAAACGCAGGACTGCTGCCAATCAAATCGGTACGCTGAGCCGCTGGAACAAAGGCGAGCAAACGGCGTGAACGACAGTTCCTTTATTGCCAACGCAGGGAACTTCACGTTTCCCGATAAAGCGAACGCGCGGCCGGAGCGCCTGTTTTTCCGGTTGCCATTCGATCGCATCAATTGGTTAACCAGTTGCTTTCTCATTGGCACGCTGGCTCTCACATTGACCGCCGTCCCCCTCTATCTCTGGTTTTTCGGGCTTGATTGGTTTCAGGTTGTGCTCTTCTTTGCGATGCTTGCCGCTTGCGGACTTAGCATCACGTTAGGTTATCATCGGCTTTTCGCGCACATTACCTTCCAGGCAAGCTGGCCGATCCGGCTTTTCACACTTATTTTTGGTGCCGCTGCGTTTGAAAACTCGGTTTTGATGTGGGCGAGCGAACATCGGCGTCATCATAAACATGTGGATCACGACGATGATCCGTACTGCATTTCGAAAGGGTTTTTTTACGCGCATATCGGGTGGCTACTTTTCAAGCTGAAGATCGATCAACCGTACGACAACGTAGCCGACCTGCAGAAAGACAAGCTCGTTTGCTGGCAAGATCGACACGTCCAGTGGCTTGCGGTTCTGGTCAGTTTCGGCATCCCACCAATCCTCGGCTTTCTGTGGGATGGGTGGCGTGGAGCACTCGGCGCTTTCTTGATCGCGGGGGTTGCGCGAATCGTTGTGCTGCAGCACTGCACATTTCTGATTAACAGTGGGTGTCACACGATCGGACGACAGCCGTATTCAACCAGGTGCAGCGCGCGCGACTCTTTCTTGCTCGCCCTCCTCACCATGGGCGAAGGCTATCACAACTACCACCACGAATTTCAGCATGACTACCGTAACGGAGTGAAGCCATGGCAATTTGACCCGACCAAGTGGCTCATCTGGACGCTGTCGAAACTAAGACTTGTTCGAAATCTGCGCCGCGTCCCGGCAGACAAAATTCGGTCGGCGGAACGTTTGCAAGCTGGTTGAGGGCAAGATTACGTACGTGCATCGCCGTCTGTGGCCAGCATTGGTCAAGCTCGGCTCGCGATTCCGCGAGG
>QHNJ01000306.1 GCA_003218395.1 Verrucomicrobiota bacterium | reverse complement strand
CGCCGAATGAAATATTGACGGAGATTCGTGTGCCCCTGCCGCCATCCAACGCGGGTACGGCCTACGCCAAGCTCGGCCATCCCGCGTCGGGTTATGTCGTTGTGAGCGCGGGCGTGCTGCTCAATCGCCAACCCTCCGGTTCATGCGTTTCGGCGCGCATCGCCATCGGCGGATTGGGCAGTGGTCCGATTCGCGCCACAGCGATCGAAATGGAATTGCAGGGCAGACAACTTACACCGGAAGTCATCGCTGCCGCGGCGAGCAAGGCGGCCGAACAAACCGATCCCGATGACGATTCTTACGCGAGCGCGGCATACAAACGCCACATGGCGACGATCTATGCGCTGCGGGCCATCGAAGCGGCGGTCCGGCGGAGCGCGGGGTGACGAGGATCAATGATGTCTCAGAAGCGCTTCTTAACAGCAGTTGGCAATCTCCTGCAAACAAAGGATCCGCGCTCTCGCAGTTTCGAGTTGCGAGTTTTAAGTTTCGACCCCGGATCTGGGTCCGGGGCCCGAGACGCGAAACTCGAAACTATTTTTGAGGTCAACTTATGACAACCGAGCACGCTACGAATGGATTGATCGGTGCGTCAGTTCGCCGGGTGGAAGATCCGGTTCTCGTTACGGGCAAAGGATGCTACGTGGACGACATTCAGTTGCCGGGCATGCTCCACGTGGCGTTGCTGCGTAGCCCGTATCCGCATGCAAAGATAATTTCCATTGACACCAGCGCGGCAAAGGCGATGGCCAGCGTAACCGCCGTTGTAACCGGCGAAGACCTCGGCGAGCGCTTACAAATTCCTGCCGCGCCGATAGTGCCGGGCCAGAAGATACCACCCCATCCCGTGCTGGCGCGCGGAGCCGTCCATTGCGTCGGCGTTCC
>QHNJ01000068.1 GCA_003218395.1 Verrucomicrobiota bacterium | reverse complement strand
CACGCCAAGTTGCTTTGCGATTTCAGGCAGGTTTTCCGGCGCGCTTTTGTAATGTTGCGTCGAAGTGCGCGAGATCACCTTCAAATCGGCGATCTTGGACAAGCGTGTCAGAATCTCATCCTGAACGCCGTCGGCAAAGTAAGCATTGTCCGGATCGCGACTCAGATTTTCAAACGGAAGCACGGCAATCGATTTTTCTTGGATTGCTGATGCCGACGCAGAACCTCGCGGTTTCTTTTGTTGCCAAAGAAAAAAGCTGCCGATCGCCAATGCGGCGATGATGACACCGGCCACGAGAAGGTGTTTTCGATTGGTAGGTAATTCCTTTGCCGTCGACACGGCGGCCGCTACAGAAACGGGCTTGAATTTTTCCGGCGCTGCTGAATTGCCTAAGTCGTCAATGCAGAGATTTACCACCGACACTCGGACGCCGTGTTTCACTTCACACTCGCCGAGGTCGTGTAAGTGCGGCTGCCACTGGCGGTATTGTTCCAGGTCTTCCGCGACATGTTTGGAGAGCAAAATGTGACCGGCATCGCCACAGTCCATCACCCGCTGGGCAATGTTGATGCCAGCACCAGCAATGTTGGCTTGCTCGTTTAAATCAGTGATTTCATTGACCGGGCCACTGTGAATGCCCATGCGCACCCGAAGTTCAGGGTGCTTCTTCAGTTCCTTGCTGATCTCCAAGGCGCACAACACCGGCGCTTCCAGGCTGGTGCGAAACACCAGCGCGCCGCCGTCACCAGTCGGCAAGCGCAGCAATTTGCCCGCCGCTTCCGCCAGACGGAATTGCTCCGTTCCGCGGACGATCTCCCGCAGCGTTTGCATATGCTCACTCTGCTCATTGATGAGCAGTTTCGAATAACCGACGATGTCGATGAAGAGGACGTGGCCGATTTCCAACCGAATTTCCGGCTTTACCTCGGGGGAGGACATCTCGTTAAGTAAAACGCGCTGAATTAATAGCTGTGCCTTGGTGCGCTGTCGAGAATAAACCCGCGCGCGCATTCAGGAAATCTGGCTTTGTCATCAGCACCGAGCGTTTAGTATGCAGTATCTGTAGCCATGCCACCGCCGCTTACTTACGCCAGTTATCTCGATCTCGAGAAACTGCTCTCGCTTCAGAAGCCGCGCTCCAGCCCGCCGGAACACGATGAGATGCTGTTCATCATCATCCATCAGACGTACGAGCTCTGGTTTAAGCAGTTACTGCATGAGTTTGACAAAATTAAGAGGGATTTTTCCGCAGGCGATCTTTTCGGCGCCATTCACACCTTCAAGCGCGTCCGCACAATCATGAAGACGCTTGTCGGTCAGATCGACATCCTGGAAACAATGACGCCGTCGTCGTTCTCCAGTTTTCGTGACCGGCTCGAGACCGCCTCGGGGTTTCAATCTGTGCAGTTTCGGGAAATTGAATTCGCGTTGGGATATAAACGGGCATCGACAGTAGCGTACTTGAAACCGAATTTTCCGGGGTACGATCGGCTGCAAAAATTGTTCCATGAACGTAGTGTGGTCGATCACTTCTACGATTTTCTCGCGACGCGGGGAGCACAGATTCCCGCCGACTTGATAAATCGCGACGTAACGCAACCAAACGGACCAGATGAGCGTGTGCAGAAGGAAATCCTGGGCCTCTACAAACAGTCGCCTGAATCCTCTATTCTTTTCGAGTTGATGACCGATTTCGATGAAGGGTTGCAGGAGTGGCGTTATCGGCACATCAAGCTGGTCGAGCGAACCATCGGCGCGAAGAAGGGCACCGGCGGATCACCGGGCGTGCCGTTTCTGAAAGAATCCCTATTCAGGCCGGTCTTCCACGATTTGTGGGCGATTCGTCATGAAATGTAAAAGATTCCGAGCAGATGAACACGGATTTTCACGGATCAGACAAAGGAATCTGGAAGCAAGGAAACCACGAGGTTTTCCGGATCTGTGTTTCATCTGTGTTAATCCATGGCCAAATCAGTAAGCGATCTGCGGCATCACGCCGTTAATCCGAGGAATTCGCGCGCAGTCCCGGAGAGGATTTGCGCCTTCTCTTTCGGCGAAAGTTCATTCATCGATTCGATGAGTTCGCCTGGGTGCGCTTCGCCCAGCGGAAAGGGGTAATCCGAACCAAACGCGAGGATTTGTCTCGTTGTCGATGGCAACCAGATCAGGCCGCACGTGAAACGCGTGTTCGACGCGACCGACTGTGAAGGGGAATGCGCCGCCGCCATGCGCAAAAGCAACGCGCAGCTTTGGGAACCTTTCGAATACGCCCCCAAAGATCATCGAGCAAATTGCCAGCGACGTTTCGGCCGGCATGCCAACGAGCCACGGCAGCCAGTATTTCGGCATACGCTCTCTGCCGAGCATGTCCCAGGGATGAACGAAGATCGCTGCGTCGAGCTGTTCGGCTGCGCTCCACACGGGCTGAAGTGACGCATTGTCGAGGTTTAAAGTGTCGATGCGACCGGAACGCGGATTCGCATCGACGTGCGTACCGATCTGCGCACCGCGCAGACCTAAGTCGCGGACGGATCGTCCCAGTTCGCCCGCCGCCAGATCCGGATCTTGCATTGGAATGGTCCCAAGGCCGGCGAATCGCTTGGGATAATCGCTGACGACTTCGGCGATGTGATCGTTTAACCGGCGCGAAAGATCGAGTGCGTCCGCTGGTTTCGCCCAATAGCTGAACATCACCGGAACGGTCGAGAGCACCTGCAGCGAAACGCCTGCGAGGTCGCATTCCTCGATGCGCCGCTTGGGATTCCACACATTATCAGTGATCTCGCGAAAAACGTGATCGCCGATCATCATCCGCGCGCAGCACGGCTTGTAATGGTCTAGCCTGACAAACCCGCTGTAACCGTATTTCGCGTCGAGATCGGGCCAATCGTGCGGCAGAATGTGCGTGTGCAGGTCGATCTTCATCATTTGTGGTAGGACGCCGCGCCGCGGCGTCCGCGGACATCGCAGCGCGATGTCCCTACCCTACAGCGATTTCACCGGCTCTGGCTTCTCCACCTTCTTACCGCACTTCTTGCAGGTGCGACGCGCGTTGTCGTTCCAGAAATCGAGCATCGCCTGGCTGAAATGCTCGACAATGTCTGCGCAATCGAAGTGAATATCTTCGACTAACGCGCCGCAATTTTCGCAGTAGAAAATGACGTGTTCCTTCTCTCCAGGCGGGCGGCGACGCTCGACCACAACTCCAACCGTGTCGGGCGGCCGCTGTGGGGAATGCGGGACATTCGGCGGAATGAAAAATGTTTCGCCTTCGTGCACGACGTGGTCCACGATCCGCTCGCCTTCGCGAACGCGCACTTTGATGTCGCCCTTGAGCTGGTAAAAATACTCTTCCGAATCGACAAGATGAAAATCGTTCCGCGCGTTGGGCCCTTTGATCACCATCACGAAAAAGTCGCGCCCATCATAGAGATAACGGTTGCTCACTGGCGGTTTGAACTTTTCTCGGTTCTCTTCGATCCAGTTCTTTAAGTTAATCGGCGATTGCACGGTGGTCATAACGCGGAGCGTATTTCCTACCGCGCGTAGCGTCAAACGCTCCTTCGCAAAGGCTACGGCGCACCAAAGGAACGGTCGATCCACCACGCCAAAATCGATATATTTGGGATTGAATACACCATAACCGCACAATAGTATCCGCCGCCGCTCCATGAAACTTCGCCATTTGCTCCAGATCGCGGGCGCGTGCGCAATCGCGCTCATCGTGTGCAGCTGCGAAGAAATTCCACCTTACGCCCAGGAGCCACTGGCCGGACGTTTTCCTTGGCAGACCCAGCCGTCCGGCTATTGGAATGACGAGGGCGTCTCCGGGTCACCTAAGATCGTCGTTCATATCGGCGAACAGAAGGCTTACTTTTACAAAGGTAAACATGTGGTCGGCGAATCGTCCGTCTCCACCGGCAAACCTGGGTTCTCCACCCCTCCCGGCCGTTATCACATCGTTTCCAAAGATAGGGATCATGTCTCAACCGAATTCGGTGACTACGTGGATGATTACGGGAACGTGGTGAGATCGAATATTGATGCACGCAAAGACCGCCGGCCGCCGGGCACACATTTTGATGGCGCGCGAATGCCTTATGCCATGTTCTTCAATGGCGGCTACGCGATGCACCAAGGTTATGTTCCGCCGTTTGCCGCATCCCACGGCTGCATCCGTGTGCCTCAAGGAATGGCGCAACCATTCTTCGAAAACGCTCCCGAAGGCACGCCAGTGATCGTGACCGAATAGAGCTGTAGAAGCGGCTGTTTACTCGCCACGGGCTAGCTGCTTGCCGCTCACCGATAACAAAATTCGTGCTAGAATAGTCCAACGATATGAAGCGAAGCATCATCGAGGACGAACGCAGCAGTGCGATGCAATTGAGCCCCGCAGAACTGCAGCGTTATTCGCGCCATCTCATGATGCCCGAAGTCACGCCGGACGGTCAGCGACGCTTGAAAGCGGCGCGCGTCTTGTGCATCGGCGCGGGTGGCCTCGGATCGCCCGCCGCAGTGTATCTCGCCGCGGCGGGTATGGGCACGATTGGAATTGTCGATTTCGACGATGTCGATCTTTCGAATTTGCAACGGCAAATTCTCCATGGAACAAAGGACATTGGCCGGGACAAACTGGAATCCGCTCGGGATCGCCTGCATGACATCAATCCGGAGATTGATGTCCAATTGCACAAATGCCGGTTCTCCAGCGAGAACGCACCGCAACTTGTCTCCGGCTACGACGTGATCGTGGATGGCTCGGATAATTTTCCGACACGATATTTGTCAAACGATGTCTGCGTTCTTGCGCGCAAGCCAAATGTCTATGGCTCGGTCTTCCGTTTTGAGGGACAGACCACCGTGTTCGCGCCTCACTTGGGCGGGCCGTGCTACCGCTGCTTGTTTCCAGAACCGCCGCCACCGGATTCAGTCCCGAACTGCGCACAAGCCGGAGTGCTCGGTGTCTTGCCGGGAATTATCGGAATGCTGCAAGCAATTGAGGCGATCAAAATGATCGTCGGTGTCGGTGAGTCGCTGGTCGGACGGCTGCTCCACTTTGACGCGCTTAAGGCAAAATTTCGAGAGCTTAATCTGCGACGCGATCCTGAATGTCCGGTTTGCGGGGAAAATCCCACAATCTTCTCGCCCATCGACTACGAACAATTTTGCGGAGCGCGGGACGAAGAGGCGATACCAAAGATGTCGGCGAACGAATTAAAGCAGAAGATGGATGCGCGCGAGCCGTTCGAGTTAATCGATGTGCGGGAAACATTCGAATACGAGATCGCGCGGATTGATGGCGCGAGGTTAATTCCACTTGGGGAAATCGCGGAACGGGCAGACGAGCTACCGCGTGACCGGCCGATCGTTGTCCATTGCCACAGCGGCAGGCGTAGCGCGGAGGCGGTGCGATTGCTGCAACAGCGTGGCTTTGGAAACATTTACAACCTCGAGGGCGGAATCGATGCGTGGTCGGACCAGATCGATCCCGGCGTGCCGAAATATTAAGGTTCCTTTACAACCACAGCTAATTCCGCTGCGCTCGGCACGTCGTCCCATTGCTGAAGTAGTTCCCCATTCCGCGCGAAGACGAAAACGCGAAAATTCGCTGCTGAAGACTGTCCGCTGAGCTGTGACGATACTGTCCCGTCAAAATCGGTCACCGTGAAGATGTCGCCTCTCGCATGACGCGCGATTTTCTTCTCGTCGTATCGTGCCTGAAGCCGCTTCGCTTCTTCGTCGAGATGATGCCGCACCAACATTGTCGCAATCTCGCGCCCGATCTGCGTATGCCTCCGGGTGAAATCGAGAATCGTAATCATTCTGTAATTGGGATTGCCGAGACAATAATCTGGAACACGGTCCCCCACGGTGCGCGCCTTCTCCCGATCCGCGGTTGTGGTCAGGACTAAAACGGTCACGTGCCCGTCAGCGGTCGAAAGCGGATTGCCGTCGACATCGACAAAATTGAGTCTGTAGCGTTGTCCGGTGGAAAGCGCCCCAGACAGAGACACGATAGGAAAGAAAGACACTGCCATCGCGATGGAAAAAAATTGAAATGCGAGGGGACCCACAAGTGAGAATAAATTAGACAATAAGCGATTTAATCAATTAGCGATTGAACAAGTGAAATCACGGCGAGGAATAGTAAAACAATTGCAAGGATCCGCTAATTCACTGAATCGTTAATTCGTTAAATGACCAAGGATTATCGCATCGCGATCGCTTCTGCTTGGTTGTCGGTCTTTTTCGCTTGTGGGTTTCTTGGCTGCGATCGGCTGACGAGTTCGCGCTACACCCAACTGACGCAGGACGCGGATGCGAAATCAGAGCAGGGAGACTTTGAGCGGGCAATCAACTTATATGAGGCCGCACTCGATGACAGCCCGCGATGCGCCGAGATACATTACAAGCTGGCGCTGATCTATGATGACAAACTAAATGATCCCGTCAGTGCGCTGCACCATTTCAGGCGTTGTCTCGCGCTGAGTCCAAACGGCGCTCATGCAAATGATGTGAAGAATTCCATCAAACGTGATGAAGTGGCGGTACTTACGAGTTTGTCCGGCGATTCTGTCGTTACTCGAGCCGAGGCAGCCCGATTGCGAAATGAAAATCTTGATCTGCGCAAGCAACTTGAAGCGCGATCGGGGACGTGGCGAAGCGCGCTAGATAAATCGCAGGCGAGCGCCGCACGTTCGAAGAAAAATGCATCTAAAAAAGGAGGAAGCCGAACCTACGTTGTCCAATCAGGCGACACGCTCGCGTCGATTTCGCGGAAATTTTACAAATCCTCGGCCCGCTGGGAAAAGATTCTCGACGCAAACAAGGAGAACATCCCGAACCCCGCGAAGTTGAAGGTCGGTCAGACGTTGATTATCCCCTAACGCTTTGGATTGCTACGCGCGGGCGGGCGCGGCGCTCTCGGGCACGGGGAGCGCTCAAGGCCGGGGAGGACGACCGGGAACCGTCCTCGGAGTCGCCGAAGGCAGCGCCGCAGCCCTTTGATCGCGAGTATTGAGCCCGGTCGGATCTATCAGGTGACTGCTCGGTGGCAAATTCTGTTGGTTCTCCGCCTCGCGCAAAATGAGATTGAGATTTGGAAGCGGCGGGAACTTCGCGATCAACATTGACGTCTTAATCAACTCGGAAAGATCGATATCCTGCGGTTGTGGCAACTTCGTCGCACCCGCGCGCACCATAATCGTTTGCCCCGCGCGGAGCGCTCGAGTTTCTCCCGGATGATGCTTGAGTGAGACGCTGCCGTGGCCTTCGAGGATAATGAATTTGATCCATGATTTGGGATGATACTCGGCCATCGCTGTGAAACTGGTACCTGCCGATGTCGCGATTGCGGTGTTGATTCTCGCGCCGCCGGAACTTTTCGGCAGGTAGAGCGACATGCTGCCACTCGCCAAATCGAACTCTCCTTCGCCGAAACTGAAGACGCTGTTCGCGCCGAGCCGCGCCAAGGTTCGATCCGTGAAAGTAAGCTCCGCGCGCGAATCGCTGCCGGTTCGCACGGCTGTGCCTGGGTGGACATTGTTGTTAACTGAAGCTGGGCGCGGCGCAGCGTTCGGTGCGAGCAATTGCACATCGTGAATTGACTGAGTGACACGAGCTTCTTTCTTCTCGGGCACAATCGCGAATGTGGTGGGCCCAATCGCAACAGCGAAGGCGAAGAGAACCCCGATGAAACGAAATCGATGGCGAAGCCGTTTCTTCATGATCGGTGGAACCTTTAGAGAAAGATAACACTGCGCACGCGACAGTGAAACTTCCTGTAGCGGCAGGTTCGCCGCGTCGAATCCGTCCCGTGGCGGACGTGTCGCCTGCGTCCCCAGTCTCTGGAGGAGGATACCATCGCGCACGCGTCAGTGACGCTGTGCGCGGGTTGTTAGCCTTGGGCGGGCCAGGGTAGGGGCGATTGACCTCAATCGCCCGCTGTGCACGTATGGTCGCCTCTCCCTTCGTCGGGTGAGGGTTTTCGTTCAGGGTTAACTGGCGCCTGCAACGTCCAGGCCCCTCACCTTGGTCCTCTCCCCTTTTTGCAAGGGGCGAGGCGAGAAAGGAGTGTGCCGTGCGTTGCTTCACCTTTTAAAGAGCACACACGGGAGATGACTCCGGTCGTTTTCTTACGTGCTAAAGGATTTATCCCTTGTTGGCGCTCCGGCGCTCGCCGCGGCGAGCCACTTCACTGTGGCAAACGCCTCACCGACAACGAGGACCCGGTCCGGAATTCCGCTGCGCCACGATCTCTCCTCAACAGACTAGCGGCATTGAGCCGAGTGGAATTTCTCCAATTACTCGCGATCTTCGAACCCGGAATCGTGATTTTACCACCAGGACCGAGAGCAGCGCCATCGAGCAGGGAAAGCAACTGATCTGAGCTGCTGATGTTGATTGCGGTGCCGATCGCCTTACCACCACCCTTGCCTGAGGACGTGATATTGCTGCTGGACGCGACAGGAGTCGGCGCGGGCGCGGGCGAAGAGGGACCGAATGGCGGCGCGTTGCTTAACGGTTGAGGATCATTCGCGCCTGCGCCGGCGAATGTGCCGGTGGTCGAGCCATTACCGCCGAAGCCGGTATAATTAGCGTTGTTAGTATAAACATCGGCCGGATTTGAGCCGCCAATGGTGACCACCACACTGTCGAAAATCTTGACCGAATTAGCCGCCAGAATCTTTGCGCCGTTGCCGCCGAGCGTGACGTTAGAAACGAAATTGAGCTGGCCATTGCTCCCCGATGCGTAAAGTTCCAACGTGGTATCAGCCGAGAGCGTGCCGCCGCCGATGTTGAGCACGCCGTTTGTGCCCAGCGCGCCAACTTTGAGCACGTCTGCGTGAGCGCTGGCATTATTGAATGTGATCGTTCCGTTGCCGTCGATGAGGGCGAGGAACGTCCCGCCGGCATCATAACTGCCGCCATTGAAATTGATCGCAGCCGCCGCTGCACCGTCGCTGCCAAGAATGTCAAAGGTGGCATCGTTGGTGACGGTAGCGCTGCCGGAAACGTTCATGTCGACGGTAGCGTTCCCACCGATAACCCCATTGCTGTTATCGATATTAACATTGAGGCCGTCGACGGAAAGGTTGGTCGTGAACACTTCGATCGTCGCGTCCCCGGCGATGGTGCCGCTGGAGTTTAGAATTTGGAAAAAGGTATTGGCGCCGGTGATATTACTACCCGCGGTAACGTCGAGTATCGCGTCGCCGCCGATGCTGCCGCCATTGTTCTCGACGCCAAAAGCCAGTTGGCCACTCGTCAGAATATTAGCGCCGCTGACGAAAACCGTCGCATCGTTGCCGATGCTCGGAGACACGTCTCCGCTCAGGTTATTTAAGATTTGGAAAAATGTGTTGCCGTTCGTGGTCCCCCCGATGGAGCCGCCATTACTGTTATCAATTGTGAAGTTTGCAGGGCCTTGAGCAGTGATATCGTTTGTCACGTCAACATTCACGATCGCGTCGCCACCGATGCTTCCAGTCGCGTTATTGATCAAACCGTCGAGAGATGAGCCAAAAGAGTCGACACCGGTAGAAATATTGGCGGCAGTCACGTTAATTGTCGCGTCCAAGTCGATTGTCCCGGGGCCGCTCCCGTTGTCATTGTTAAAAATTTGGAAGTTCGCGTCGCCCTGAGTGGTGATATCCCCAGAAACATCCAAAGTCATATTGCCACCCGTGCCAAGGTGGCCCCCCTGGTTTTCGGTTATGAGGAATAGCGGGCCCGCCGTTAGATTCCCACCAACAGTCATAGAAATATTT
>QHNJ01000067.1 GCA_003218395.1 Verrucomicrobiota bacterium | reverse complement strand
GCCGCCATTACTGTTATCAATTGTGAAGTTTGCAGGGCCTTGAGCAGTGATATCGTTTGTCACGTCAACATTCACGATCGCGTCGCCACCGATGCTTCCAGTCGCGTTATTGATCAAACCGTCGAGAGATGAGCCAAAAGAGTCGACACCGGTAGAAATATTGGCGGCAGTCACGTTAATCGTGGCATCCCCGCCGATTGTGCCACCGGTGGTGCCGCCAGGTTGTACGTGATTCAAAATCTGGAAGTACGCAGCCGACTGGGTCGTGAGATCTCCGGTTAAGGTGAATGTGATATTCGCATCCGAGTCGATCGTTCCGCCCGAGCCGGGCACTCCACCGTTCTTATTGAAAATCTCAACGTCCAACAAACCTGCGGTGACGGTTAGGTTGGTCGCACTGAGCAGGAGATTGGCGCTTCCATGGATCGTTCCACCTATGGGACTGGCAGCATTTAAGTCAGTCCCGCTGTCGTTCAGGATCTGCCAAGCCGCATCCCCTTGAACGGTTACGTCATTCGTGACACTGAAATTCAAAAGAGCGTTACCATCGATGGTGCCACCTCTGTCGCTGATTAGCGCATTTAGGTTCCCGCCGATGTTGGCGCTATCTGCATTCAACGCGAGAGTGGCGTTCCCTCCAATCGTTGACCCAAGCGTGTTTTCGTACCTGTTCGATATATAAAGTGACAAACTCGAGGCAAATCCAAAATAATCTGTTCCATCCTCCAGAGTGGTGAGAGCACCGCCGACGTTTAGCGTCAGGCTGGCGGCTGAACCAATCGTGCCACCATTACGATTGTTAACTACGGCACTAATAGAATCTGCCGTAAGGTCTCCTCCCGTCGTGACAGAGATATTTCCGCCGGTACCGATGTGACCAGCTGGATTGCCAGACTCGTCATAGTTCTCAACCACCAGACTCAATTGGCCTTGAGTGGAAACGCTGCCGTCAACCGAGAGCGTGATGTTGCCGCCGTTGGTTATCGTTCCAGTAGTATTCTGGATCGTAAACGTCGCGTCGCCGCTCGTTGTGACGAGATCCCCGCTTATATTCAAGGTGAGGTTGGCGCCGTCATTTAGCGTTACGCCGGGCTCGACGGTCGCTTGCACATCAACGGTCGATGCGCTGAAGGATCCCCCAGCTGTAAATGTGATGTCGCCGCCCGTTGCCGCATTGGCGATGACGTCGGTCGTGGCAGAAAGCGATCCGCCGATGGAAATATCTCCAGGCTCAGAAACTGAAATATTGCCTCCGGCCGTCCGGGTAGAAAGCATCCCGCCGAGAATCAGATCGGTCCCGGCATTGAACGTGATGTTCCGACCGGCATAGAGAAATAGATCGGTCGTGCCGACGATTGGCGACGTCAGCGTTAGATCTCCGTTCGTTCCGCGCGCGTAAAAGAAGAGCGTCGGGATATCTTGAAATGTAATCTCGGAACCGAGACTGATCGAACCGTCTTGCGAGGCGAGCAGCAAGGCGTCGAGACCAGTGAATGTGAGCGTGCCCCCGGGCATCCCGGAAGTGATATCGCCGACGCTGATCAAGACCAGATTCGTCACGCCGCCGTAGCTCAGATCAATGGTCGGATTACCGGCCAACACTAATGATGTGAACTTGAAGGCAGCCGCCGGGAAATGACCCGCGTCGTTGAAGTGGGTGTCGAAATCGAGCGCGGTGTCGACGGCTGAGGTGGATCCGACAGCCCAGAGCGTGAAGGCACCATCAGCAGTTATTCCGCGATAGATTGTACCGAAATTTGTCACGCCATTTGTCGTGATCGCGGGGTCGGTCGAGATAGTTGTCCCGCTAGTGATGACATAGGGAACTGGCGATGTAATTACTGTTGGTGTCCCGAACTTACTCGGAGTTGGCGTGGGCGGAGGTGGAGTTGGCGTTGGCGGCGGCGGAGTCGGCGTTGGCGGCGGTGGCGTTGGTGGTGGCGGCGGTGGTGGTGGCGGCGTTGGTGGTGGCGGCGTTGGTGGTGGCGGCGGCGTTGGTGGTGGCGGCGGCGGCGGTGGTGGCTGTGGCGGAGATAGGGGCGTTTGACTCGCCTCTTCGGCGACGATACCCTGATTGATCACGTTGATGATCTGCGTCGGATCGAGGGGATTCGTCGTGGTGGCGGCAACGAGGCCGCTGGCTATTTTCAGGTCCAATTGCTTCTGTTCTTCCAGCGCGATCAAACCCAGAGCTTGGCTGGGAAGCGGTGTATCGTAACCGACGACAAGGAGCGCTGTCTTCATGACTTGCCCAATGTCAAAATTCAGCACTTTCGAAAAGCTTGTGCCGTCGGTGGTGACAGTTTTTCCGGGACCCAGCTCGACGGATTGACCGTTAGGCAAAATAAGCCGGAAGGTCCCTTCCAGGCAAAGCCATTTGCTGAAGGGGTGATGGTTGCTGGCGGTGGCGGGATGAAATTCGCCGATGCCAGTGGTGCCTGTGATCGAGACGGTGACCCCAGCGGTTCTGATTGTCGCGCCGCCCTTGCCTTTCGGTACCTGAAAAAGAATCGCGCCATCGATAAGATTCATCTCCCGCGTGCCCTGGTTGAAACTGAAGATCGTATTCGCGCCGAGGCGGGTCATAGTTAGATCGGCGAACGTCAATTCACTGCGCGACTGGCTGCCGGTGCGAACGGCGGTGCCGGTGCGGACAAGATCGCTGACCACAGCCGGGCGCGGCGCCGTTTGTTGTAACAGCAGTTTAACGTCATTCACCACCTGGGTGACGCGCGCTTCCTTGAATTGTGTTGCGTTCGCCGAGGTGGCGACGGCAATAAGGCAAGTAAAAGCCGACGCGACCGCGATGGATCGTGTGCGCGCCGTCCTTCCAAATAGTTTTTTTGTACTTTCCAGGATGTTAGTCATAAGGGGGAGTAGGCGCTGATGTTATCTGGTTTATTGCCAGTTTGCATTAGTTGAAATTAGGGTGCGTGAGACTAGTGCCCGGTATTTGTTTGTGGCTTCTGGAGTGGCGCTGGTGTTGGATTAACAAGATTGACGAGCGTGCCGCGTCCGAAGATGACGAGGTTCGATGGGATATATGTGCCCTTAGCAATGAGCACTGACTGCTTCTGCTGTTCGGACTCGATCAAGCGTTGGCTGAGGAGAGGTGGAAAATCGCGGACCAGCAGGCACGTCTTCATCACTAGTGCAATGTCGAAATCCGCCGGATCCGGGAGGGCGGTTACGTCCGGCTTGGTAATGAGAATTTGCCCGGGATGTACCAGGAGCGATTCGCCGACGCGATTCGTCAAATAACAACGGACTGTCCCTTCCAAGACAAGCACCTTGACGTAGAATTGGCCATGACGCTCGATTATGCCAGTCGCACCTGTGCTTGCGGCCGCGATCGCAGCGGTCTTGATCCTGCCTTCTCGAGCGCCTTTCGGTATCTGGAAAAGCACTGCGCCTTCCACAAGATCCATGGTGCGCATTCCGTCGCTGAAACTGACAATCGTTTTCGCGCCAAGACGCGCGATCGTTTGGTCTGCAAAAGTCAATTCGCTGCGTCCAGCCGCGCCGGTGCTGATAGCATCACCGTCGCGAACGCTTTCGCCGACCGCGGCCCCGCGTTGCGCCGCTTGCGGCGGACCAAGCTTCACGTCTTTCACCACTTGAGTTACGCGCGTTTCCTGCAACTGCGCGGCACTTAAACAGGCGGCCGTCAGGAGAAGACAAATGAGCAAACCGCGGCCACAGCGTTCTGCTCGGGGCGCTGAAGAAGCGGGGCGATTGTTCATGGGCGTTAGAATTTCAGCGTCAGCGCTACTCCGCCGCCAATGTTGGCCACGCTGTATTCGAAGACGCTGTGGTTGGACTGATTCCAGGCGAAAGAGCTGAGAGCACTTAATGTGAGCCAGTCCCGAATCCGATAGTTTGCGCTCAGGGAAAGTATTTCATTCACATCGGTTCGATCGCCGGAATAATAATCGCGCACGACAAACTGAAACGCGGCGTCGAGCGAAAAGGAGCGACTCAAAGCAACATCGTAGCTGCCGTAGAGTGAGTAGTTGTTTCGCCGCGGTGATTCGGGATTCCCGTAAAAACTGAGGTTCAACGCAGCGCCGAAGAGAACCTGTTGCGCACGGGCGATCCGGAACGGCAGTTCCGCGGTTAAAATGATGGAATTATTGACGAATAGCTCGTCGAAATTGTCAGTATCCGTCAGGCGGTTGTAGTCATAATACCCGCGGAGGCTCAGGTTGTGGAACTGCGGCAGGTAATAAACTAACCCGGCGATGACATCGAGGCTCGCGAAATTAAGTTCTGTGAATTGGTCGTAGAAGAAGAATTGCTGCACGACCCCGACTTGCGCGTAGAACGTCTTGGTAATGCGCGGCTGATACATCAAAGTGACCCCGGGAGCGACTAGGACATCATCCTGTTCGCCGCTGCTAACGAGCGCGGCATTCGAGGTCCAGTAAAAGGGAGAGTAAACGGAAAGCGTGAACGGCCGATACTCCTCCGTCCGCTTCAGGATCTGCTGCTCGCCGATGTCTTGCTCGTTCGGACTCGTGACGGCATAACCTTGAGCTTCACCAGTGGGCGTAGCTGTTGGGACCGGTAAAGCGCCTTGGCCGAGCAACTGCGCGCGCGACTGCGCCGAGCCGGGCGGTGCTTGCCCTTGCGTTGGCTGACCTGCGAGAATCAGCACCGCTATCCACACAAAAGCGGGCCATCTGAGGAGAAATTTCGAAAAGTGCGGCAAATCGGTCAAAGTTGGGGGGTTTTTTGAGGCTTTGGAATTTCCGAGTCAAGCAGATTTATTATTATTTTCAACATCAGGCTGCGAAAATCTGGTCCGCCAACGAACAGGACAGATGGATGAAACGAAATGGCGTACCTATTGGACTTTAGTCGTTGTTGTTTTCATGCGTTTCTCCCTGTCACCTCCTTCTCCGGAAATCGTGGGGCGAAGTTCTGGAAAAAGTTTAGAATTTTTCAAAACCGCGGATATCGCGGTCCTTACCTCTTGACTATTCAGGGAACGAGCAAAGTTGTCCCGCAAGTTTCGTCCGCCGCGATCGCCTCGATCGCGCTGCGCGGTGCGATGAAAGACGGCTCCAGATCGAGTTCCGCCGCCGCCCGGTCCCTTCGGCTTCGCAGTTCTTCCGCCCGGCGCACTGTCTCTCGACCAGGTCGCGTCCCGAAGCGGCGGCGCAGAACCGGCCATTCAGGTTCGGGCAATCGCATTGCGGTTCGGGCTGCTTGGCGGAACGTCTGACGGCGGCGAGAGGAAAAATGTTTGTAATCAGGCATGCTTCCCGAGACGAAACTCGTTGCCGCGTTCAGTAATTCGTGATTTTGCAAAATATGAAAAGGCGGTCGGTCTGCCGCTTCTGCTTCATTCTCGCGCCATTGCCAAAGCGCGCGCAGGACGGCCGCCTCTTGACCACGCAGTGAGGCAGAGCCGCGGATACGCCAAAGTTCATCCTCA
>QHNJ01000066.1 GCA_003218395.1 Verrucomicrobiota bacterium | reverse complement strand
TAGTTTCATATGATTTTCTTAATGATTTTCGTCGAACGCACAATTGCGCGGACCCTGTCTTCCACTGTGGGAGCCAGCCAGCGTAATTCGCGGTAGATCGTGATTAAGTCAGGAGAGCGTAGAGGGGCTGCTGGCGGTGGGGTCAAGATTTATTGCGAGGCGCGAATCGAATGCTCAGGCTCTTGATTTGCAGTCCGTAGGCTACGTTCGGAAACCGATGGACGAATTCGCCTGTGCAGATTAGAGACCAGATGCGTCCCGACGGTTGTTTGCTTTGCTTTATTTCATGGCTTTTGCCTTCATCGACCCAGTCTGATTTTCTTCATGTCCGGCAAAGCAAAGAAACGAGTCCGTGCTGCGAAACCCAAAGCGCGGCAGTTCTCCGTTCTACCGCAACTCGAACCGGGAGCGCCAAGTGATTTGGATTTAATGCAGGCAATTCAAGCCGAGGACGCGGATGCACTTTCTCAACTTTACGATCGATACAATGGCATTTTGAAGGCGCTTATTCTACGCGTGGTTCACAACGAGGCTGAGGCCGATGATCTCTTGCAGGAAATTTTCATGGAGATCTGGAACCACGCTAAAAATTTTTCTGCCAAAAAAGGCAAACCGCTCGGCTGGATGGTTACTCTGGCACGGCGGCGGGCGATTGATGGGTTGCGGAAGAAGCAAGCTTATGCTCGCGCGGAGCAGCGCCTGCAAAACGAAACCGAACAGCAGCCCGATGCCTGGGTTCATTACGCCACTGCAGAAGAAATCATGCTGGGCGACACGCGCGTTCTTATACGCAAAGTAATCAACAGACTTCCACCAGCCCAACAGCAGGCAATCGATCTGGCATTTTTTCGAGGCATGAGCCAGCGCGAAATCGCTGCAAAAACGAATACCCCATTAGGCACGGTAAAAACCCGGCTTGAATTAGGACTTAAGAAAATCTATGACGGCCTGAAGGAGCTAAGAGATGAACTTTGAGGAATTCCAAAACCAATCACGGCTCTATGTCATTGGGGCGCTCGAGGCGGAACAGCTGGAGGAATTCGAGAGAGCACGGAAAAAATTCGGCAAAAAGGCCGAAGACTTCGTCACCGGATGTTATGAATTACATGAAGCATTTGCGCTGAGTTTGCGCCCAGCGAAAGCTTCTGCCGCAATCAAGGAACGGCTCATGTCAATGGTGCGGGCACGGAAGCAGGCCTAATCCCCGGAACCCTTCTCCCAACCACCCAATTCGCGCAGGATAAATTCTTGAAGAAAACCATAGAAGTTTACCTGGAATAAACTCAAGTCCCGGCGCGATCCGATCGGCGAGCGAAAGTGGTCGCCTAACTCGCCATCGGTGAAGTCATACTTTGCGGCAATCACCAGCCGGGCCTGATTAAGCGCACTCAGCCAGGCATCCGCGTGTTTCGAAGGAATGCGCAACGTGCTGGCAATTTTTTTTTCGTTGCCGTCTAACTGCTCCAAATCCGCTGCTACCGTTTCCGTCGCCGTCTGAAAGAGCCGCCGTAACTCAGGTTCCACATAAAGTTTCCATTCTGCGCAAATCTCCGTTTCTGTCCCGCTCGTTGGCGGGCTGAAGAGGCGTTTTTCGGCAGCCGGCGTACCCTCTGGATCAGCGCTTGCCGGGATTTGCCGAAGGAGTTCGGCAAGAAACGGATCCAGCTCAGAGATCTCGATCTCGTCGTTGCGTCGGCAAATTTCCATATCAACTGGCTTTTTCGAGTGTGGCGAGCAGGAGATAACCATGCAGCTGCTGCACATAAAGTTCCGCGCGTTCCCGCATGCCGCTCCAAAGAATGGAACGCCCGTTGTGATGCACCTCCAGCATATGTCTTTCTGCTTTCTCGCGCGGATAGCCGAAGACCCGCTGGAAAACCATGGTCACGTAGCTCATCAGATTTACTGGGTCGTTGTGCACTACGACTTGCCATGGAAGATCAAGATCTTCTTCCGAACGGGTCTCTTTTTCGATGGTGGGCTTATCAACTGTCGAGGGTCCCGCATTTTTCCAAATAGGAAACGTAGTAACCGTTACGTTTTTATCCATCGCCACCTCCTCCCAAAGTGGCTCCGCACTCATATGCACAAGGCTAACATACGCCGCTTTTGGTTCAACCAGCTAGGGGGGTGTGCAGCTTCACGCGTAGCCGACAGGCCATCGAGGTTAGTCCGCTCTACCTATTGCCGGTGGTGGCAGCGAGAATTCGTTTTTGCATCCTCTCCATTTTGCGTGCGTCAGCCTGCTTTCGATCATCGAAATCGTGCAAATGCAAAAGGCCATGCACGATGTACAATTGAAGTTCGCGCGTGAGCGAATTCCCGAAGGCGCGAGCGTGCCGTCGCGCAGTCTGGACGCTGATAAAAATTTCGCCGTGTTCAAATGTCAGTACGTCCGTCGGCCCCGATTGATTGAGAAATTGTCGATGCAATGCAGCCATTCGCCGATCGGAAATGAGCAGCACAAAAATCTCGCGCAGCTTCGCTAATTGCGTCGGTTTGTGTCTGCGCGATTGCATACAACGCTGCACTGCCTTGGCCGCGAACTTTTCAAGTTCAACAAGGTCCACAGCCACAGTGCGCTGCAAATTGCGCACCGTGATCTGTGGAAACTCGCGCGCAGCAGCGCTCATAGCTCCTGGGAACTCGACGGCTCAAAGCCGCCGCTACCCACGGCGGCGATGCGTAAATTCATTTAGCGATTTAACTGTTTCACGCTGGCGGGCGCGTTTCCGACTGGAAATTTCGCGTAATCAAGCGCGCGCCTTTGTTGAACGTAAAGTACGCCCATGCCCATTGGAAAAGCACTGCGAAGCGGTTGCGAAAGCCGACCAGAAAAATAATGTGCACGAACAACCAGACGAGCCACGCTGGAAGGCCGCTCAGATGCACGATATTTAAATCCGCGACCGCTTTGTTCCGTCCAATTGTGGCCATGCTCCCTTTGTCCCAATAGCGGAAACGCTGCGGTTTGCGTCCCTCGATCATCGCTAAAATATTACGCGCGGCGTGACGACCCTGCTGCATGGCGACCGGCGAAACCCCCGGCAAAGGCTGTCCCGTCTGATGCGAAAAATTCGCGAGATCACCAATCACCTGGATTTCAGGGTGCCCGGGAATAGTCAGATCGTCGTTAACGAGCACCCGGCCGACCCGATCGACGGGCGCTCCGAGTGTTTTGCCAACGAATGACGCGTTGTTGCCTGCTGCCCAGATTTTCACGCGACATGGAATAAATTCGTCGCCTACCTGCACTCCAGCCTCGGTGAGATTGGTTGCCCGCGCGTGTGTGCGCACTTCCACGCCGAGATCGACAAGCTGTTTCAGCGCGCTGGCGGATAAATCCTCTGGAAAAGCAGCCAGCAAACGCGGCTCGCCCTCGATGAGGATCACGCGTGCCTGAGATGGATCGATATGGCGAAAATCCTTGGCCAACGTATAGCGCGCGATTTCTGCGATTGCGCCGGCCATTTCGACACCGGTCGGTCCCCCCCCAATGATTACAAAAGTCATCGCCGCCTTGCGCGCCGCTTCATCCGTGATTTTTTCCGCGTATTCGAATGCCATGAGAAGGCGCCGCCGCAGCTCGATTGCGTCCTCGAGACTTTTAAGTCCGGGCGCCAATTTCTCCCATTCGTTGTGCCCGAAGTAGGAGTGCCGCGCGCCAGTGGCAAGGATCAGGAAATCGTAACCGATTTCCGTATCGGTCGTTTTTATTTTTTTAGCATCGACATCCACCGATTGCACCTCGGCAAGGATTACCTCCACGTTCTTGGATTTGCTCAACACAGCACGCACTGGCGCTGCAATGTCCGCCGGCGAAAGCGCGGCTGTGGCCACTTGGTAGAGTAGCGGCTGAAACAGATGGTAATTCGTACGGTCGATCACAGTTACGCGCACATTTTCACAGGCGAGCTTTTTCGCTGCCTCGAGCCCACCAAATCCCGCTCCAACAATCACCACATGCGGTTTTTCGGTCGGGGTGTTCTCCATGGCACAAGAATGTTCGCAGAAAGAAAACCGATGCGAGGATTTATTGCAGTCGCGGCGTTATGACACACGCGCCGCGCCTGACCCCGTCCGCCCGTCTTCACAAGGCTACGAGGTAGCAGGGCGACGGCTACACGAGAGGCAGTTGTCAGCCTGGCAATCAACGCTATCTTTTCCGCCCTATGCCGAAACCGATTGCCCGCAGTAAGACACGTAAGTCAGTGGCAAAACGCTTCAAGATCACTGCACGCGGCAAAGTCCTGAGAGCACACTCTTCGCGCAGGCATTTGCTTTCCGCCAAGAATGCAAAACGCAAGCGCTACTTGGGTAAGGCGGCGCGCGTGGACCGTACAGATGTCGCGCGCGTCAAGGCAAACCTTCCCTTTGCCTAGGGCAACGTTGGTGCGCTACGTCGCAACGCCGGTTGCAACGTGGATCATCCGAGGCCAAGAGGCGCTTTAGTACCCGGCGGGCGCGATCTCTTCGCGGTGTATCGTTGTCCTGGCAGTCGTTACAGTCGTCATCTGTTTCATCGCCTCCCGGGAATCGGGTGCGGGCTCAGGACTATAGAGATCGCGGCGGTTAACGAGCGTTGTGCATGAGGTTTGAAGAAGAACCAGCAAAAGCAGCGCCAGCCATTTCACAGCATCGATGCAAACAGAAGCGTGATGGCTTGTCAATGCCTCGATTTCCTTTTTCGCAAAACGCGATTGCATAATGTCGATCTTGCAGGAAAATTCGGGCTCCGTCAGGGGCTATGGATTGAGGACTTACGAACCCCGCCAGGGCAGGAATGCAGCAACGGCAGTCTGATCCTCCTTGCCGTAGTTCTCTGGCGGACTTTTTTTGGTAGGTACGGCCACCTAGCGCACCGCAGGCGGCCTGGCGACCCATCCCTGCCGCTAGGATATGAAGCTCCTCAAAGTGAAAACGGCGCGCTTTTTGCAAGTAGTCGAAAAATGCGGTGATCCGCAGGTTTATACGCTTTGGCAAAAACCCACCGCAGACCGTCATTTTCAATCGCAGGTAAAGAAGAATCGGGTAATGACAGTGCAAAAAAGCGAAAGCGGGACAGATTTTGGAATTGCAGGTTTCATGGAAAGAAAAGGCGCGACTTATCTCGTTTTTCCCAAATCGCTGAAACGCTTTGCGGATAAGCGAATCGTCGGGATTGATTGGGCGCTTCTTTCCCGATAAAGGCAACGCTCCGTTCCCGTCGCATTCTAAATCCGGACCTAGCCCGGTGGCCAGGCGAGCGCACGTTTGCCAAGCAGATGTACGTGCAAATGCGGCACGCTTACGCCTGCGTCGGGTCCGCTGTTGATTACGACGCGATAGCCACTGGAAAGATCCAGCTTCTTTGCGAGATCGCTGGCGACAAGAAGTAATTTTCCGAGTAACGCGCGATCGTTTTCTGTCGCGTCCGTGAGGCGCGGCACTACCCGTTTGGGCACGATCAGGACATGGACTGGCGCTTGCGGATTGACGTCGTGAAAAGCGATTGCGTCGTCATCCTCCCAAATGATTTTCGCTGGAATTTGTCGTGCGATAATTTTTTCAAAGATGGTCATGACATTTTAAACGCTTGGAAGGTCAGAAGCTGGAATCGGGGTAAATCTGCGCAATCTGGCGGTAATTCAAATGCGAAAACCAGAGGCTAATGAATTTCTTGGAGACCAATGGAGCCCAAAGAAACCCGAGGCAATCAGTAAGCCAGGGAGATCTAGCGAACTTCAACGCAGCGAACAATCAAGCCGCGGAAGGTCAGTTTTCGATGTTAGTTTTTCGCGCACGAAGCAGACAATTTCTGCGCGCAGAGCATCACAGGCGCGCGTCCATGTTTTCACGCCGCGAAGGTGTTTCACGCAAGATTGCAGCGAGCAAAGCTGCAGATTGTCCACGCCGGTTTCAATCAGCGTGTTAATTCGCTTTTCCAAAAGATCAAAAAACGCGAGTTCGTATCCGGTGCCCGCTTGATGGGCAACGTCCACCAACGAGATAGAAATGGGCGGCGGCGAGGGCGTAAAATGCGGGACAATCTCCTTGTAACCGATCACTTTCAGGACGTAACGCACAGTCTGAGATAGCTGGCTGAACGCGACCACGTTTTCGTCATTTCGCAGGCGCAAGTAAAAGGCAATGCTCTCCGTGAGGTGATCGGTCAACCACCAACTTGGATAACCGGCCTCATCAGCTGCCCGTGTAATCGCCGCATAAAGCCAATCGCGGTTGAACTCGAAAAGTTGTCCCGACTCGGTGCGAAGGTAAGGAAATTCTTCTTTAAAGGAGACCATGATTTTTAGCTGCGTTATCGCGCGATCGAGCGGGAGCGGGTACGGATTTCTCCTGCATTGTCTCAGGGGAAAACAGTTCCCGCTGAAGCGCATTCGTTTTTATTCGGCGACCAAGGGTATGAATGGCGTCCACAAATTGATCGACATCCTGAAATCGCTGATGTACGGACGCGTAACGCAAATACGCCACTTCATCGATCCGGCGCAATTTCTCGAGCACTTTCGCGCCGATCTCTGAAGAGGGGACTTCGCGGCCGCTCGTTTCCAGGTGGTGCACAATTTCGCTCACCATATCTTCAAGGGTCAGAAGACTGGTCGAACGCTTTTCAAAGGCTTTCGCGATGCTTGCAGCGAGTTTGCGCCTGTCGAACGGCTCGTGCGTCCGGTCGCGTTTCACTACGCGCAAATCTGAGCGCTCGACTTCTTCATAGGTGGTAAAGCGATATTTGCATTTCAGACATTCCCGGCGGCGGCGAATGCTTGAACCATCCCGCGATTGACGGGAATCGATGACTTTGTCATCACGAGACCCGCACTTGGGGCAACGCATAGTGTTAAAAGGCTAATTAGCATACCATAAGTTGTAGCGTCAATCTTTCTTTCGTTCTTTCTCGGGCTACACCGAGTCCGATGCAAAAGAGCAAAGTGCGCAGCGCAAGCTATGGCCCGTGGCTCGTCGGTCTCGGTGCTGCGCTCTGGGGAACGGAGAGCGCTTGGCGCATCCCGCTCAACGAATTGTTTGACGCAAAGGTAATCGTTTTTTGGGAACATGTGCTCATTCTGACGATGTTCCTGCCGATTCTGATTTCGCGGTTACACGAGATTCCAAAAGTTCGCGCGCACACATGGGGCTTCATGCTTTTCTCCGGCTTCGCTGGTTCGGCTGTAGGCACTGTGTTCTTCACGCTGGCGCTGAAATATGGCAACCCGACCGTGGTGAACGTAATCCTGAACATCCAACCTGTTATTTCAACCATGGGCGCGTTCCTGCTTTTTGGTGACCGCCTTGCTCGTCGCTTTTTTCTTTACGCTGGTATCGCAATCACTGCGGGCATTTTTGTCTCTGTTGCGTATCCGACGCAGATTGGAGTTTCCT
>QHNJ01000305.1 GCA_003218395.1 Verrucomicrobiota bacterium | reverse complement strand
GGTCCGGAAAGCTATGAGATCGCCCGATTCCAGCTGCTCGGGCGCATAACTCCAACCGTGATATACGACCCTCGTGTCAGTGCGGTCATATAGCAACACACGCCTGCCCCCGTTATCGGTCTGTACACGAACCTCCTGCTTCGCCGGGTCGACCTCGATCACCTCAGCGCGGATCTCCCCAGGTTGTAAGGCAGTGTCCTCGGTGACGGGCCCCCGGACTCTCCCAGATCGTACTTCGTCCAGGGTAGGTCGTGTCTCCAAAGCGCAGCCGGTTAGGGTGGCCAAGCCTAATGCGGCGGTGAATAGATAGACTAGTGGAGAACGGTTCAACGGAGCCATTGAAATCGCCCCCTCTCTAAATGGTCCTATTTAATCTAGTTATCTATTCAATGCGCTTACCCAAAGAATGTGCCAGACCAAAGTGGCCGAGATTGTTCTCGAAAACTCCTCAAATTGTTACAAATGCGTTTTTTAAATGGGCGAGCTGTAGGAAAATCTCCAACAACAGTCTACGGCCGTGACTGTAAAATGGGACAGCCTTAGCCGACGAGTAATCGAGGAAAAATAGTTTGGAAAATATTGGGATGATGTATGGTCGCAGCTATGTTTATTGGCGTTTGTCCATGCCGACCGGACGGACATAAACTCTCATCCCTTCGGCGCTCAAAATCTCTACCTGCGTGCCGGCAAAAATCATTTGATCGGCAGGCTCACTCACCGCGCGCCAGAGTTCGCCCCGAATTCGTATGTACCCATCAGGCGCCAAGTTACCTTCAGCTACTCCTTTAGTTCCAACCAGTGCTGCCGGGCCCGTCTTGGCCGCTGTCTCGTAAGCGGTTCTGGTGAGAGGGTACAGAAGTAAGTCTTTCAGGAGCCAGACTGAAAAACAAAGCACCGAAAGCCAGAGCGGTAAGATTCGCCAATACCAAAGGCTAGTCACAACGGCTGTCGCGATAATCCATCCGGGTATCTGAAACAGGAGATATCTTTTCCACGTCGGCACGGTAGCAGCGGCTGAGCGAGATGATTCACATTAATCACGGTGAAGAGTGAGTGCAAGTTGTTGATACGAGCTTAGCACATTTTTTTGATTTTTCTCTGGCTGCGGAAACCTCTAGAGAATTGGCGCTCAATAATAAATGATGACAGTGGGAAAAAGTGCACTGCGCGCCTATATTCTAAAAAAATAAATCATTCTTTTGGTGTCCCAATTTCTGGACTCAACGCTATGTTCCCTGGTTTCTTTCTAAGCAAATTTTCCTACAAGGAAACTTATTTTCCTACGCTGTCCAACGGAAAGCTTTCCAAACTCTCCCAATCAACAACACAATCTGTCTTGGCATAGCACTTGCTCTTTTATGAGTTAACAAAGGCGAAAAAACGATAGGAGGAGTAATCAAATGGAACGAAAAAGCATGAGAAAGTTCATTCTCGGCAGTGTTCTCGCGATTCTCATGGTTTCGACCGTGGGTTGCGTCTACGACTACGATCGTGATCATTATCGGCGATACTCTTACTCTTCTCGGCGATACGACCCCTATTACGACCGGTATTATTACCGTCGGTACGATCCGGACTACGCTCGACGATACGATCCTTATTACTATCAACGCTACAGTTACTATGATTCGCGTCGTCGGTGGGACCGCGAGCACAACTACTTCGATTAATCGTGGGACTTGGGAATCACGTCGGAGCTTGACAGTGGGGTGGGAGTGGAAGAATTGATATCTATTCGAGTATTCCGTTGATGCCGGGCAATCGTGTCGGCGAATTCGCTAATCCCCGCGAGGTCCGATACCGCAGAATTGCCGTCCTCGTTTTCGGCCCCATGACTCCATCGATAGGACCAGGATCGAAACCCGCATCTTTCAACCTGACTTGAACGAGCTGAATCTCATCGTTGGTAGGAGTTGGGTTCGCCGAATCTATTAGTGTACTCGAATTGTTTTTGGACGGATTGGAGGAGGCAGGGGAAGGCAATGCGACCGGCTGAATCCGCTTTGTAGAGGTCAGAGCCGGAGCCGCTGGTCTCTCGACCATTCGA
>QHNJ01000304.1 GCA_003218395.1 Verrucomicrobiota bacterium | reverse complement strand
ATTCCGACCTCTTTCGTGCCAAGCTACGATTCCGCGTTTTTCTAATCGGCCATCGATCGCTTTCGCGGTGATCATGGCCATTCCTCAGCCTCCTTATCACGATTGTCGTGCAGATGGTCTCCGCGGCGTTTTCGTTGCGGGAAACAGAAAAAGATTCCATGGGCGAGATGTCTCTGACGGCACGTTAACATGGTGACAATCGAGCAACCACGTGATCCCATCGGCGATCCCACATCGGCGTGGCCGAAGAGTTAAAGAATCATCTGATCCCAGCCCTGGAAAAATTAAGCGATAAGACTCATTTTCGGCGCATCCCAAGGAGGCTGACGAAAAAGCTGGAGAAGACCGTTTGAAACCCCAATGCGACAAGCGTTGCTCCCGGCACAACGAATCGCATCGTGCGGGCATAGTCCAAGTGGCCAAAGCCAGTCAGCCACCATTGCCAGACTGCGACCAGCAACAAGCTGCCGCCAGCCAGCACCGCCAACGCCGCGACGGCCAGTCCTTTTTCCAAATTCACTACTTCGAAAAAGCGTTCCAAATGCCGGTCTGGCGGCAGGAACCCTTCGGTAACAGCAAAGGTTTTGGCGAAAACAGCAAAGAGAATGCACTGGTACCCGCACAAGATGGCGAGACTGGCGAACAACAGCGTGTGAGCGTCGAACGTGCTATGTCCGATGCGCAGACCCGGCATGGCCACGAGATAACCAAGCAGGCCGAAGGCAATGAAGACGCCACCGGGGACCACAAAAAGCCAACGCGGACTGCACATTAAAAAATAACGGAACGTCCGCCAGCCATCTCGAAATGTTTTCAAGTGCGGGGCGTGCGAGGTACGCTTGTCGGGGTATAGAGTGATCGGGACCTCGGCGATTTTTTCGCCGCGCAGGCTGGCCTTGATAATCATCTCGGTGGCGAACTCCATTCCGGTGCAACGCTGGTCAAGCCGTTCGTACATCGCTTTGGTAAACCCGCGCAGGCCGCAGTAAACGTCGTTAATCGGGGCGCCGAACCATTTCCGAACGAGCAAAGAAAAAAATGGATTGCCAATCCAGCGATGTAAAAATGGCATCGCGCCCGGTCGAATGGAACCACCACCAGCTGGAAGCCTGCACCCTTGAACCAAGTCAAATCCTTCTCGCAATTTTTCAACGATCTTCGGGAGCTCAAGGAAATCGTAACTGTCATCAGCATCCCCTATGATGACGAATTGGCCGCTCGCAGCGGCAATTCCTCCCATCAATGCGCTACCGTAGCCTGGTTCCTTGATCATTACGACGCGCGCGCCATGGCGCTCAGCGATAGCTCGAGACAAATCGGTGCTGCCATTGTCCGCCACCACAATTTCACCAGCGATGGAATGTTCGCGGCAAGCTTGCCGAGCTTTCTCAATGCAACGTGCCAACGTATCCTCCTCGTTGAGGCAGGGAATGACTACTGAGACCTCGATAGCCTCAGTCTGGCGTTTAAGGGACATTGACGTATTCTAGCATAATCGAGTTACTGCAATCAGTGACAAAATCATTTTCCAATCGCAACACGATTCAATCCGCGCCAACGCTGCTAGTGCAAGAGGCGTTGTTGATGATAAACAGCTCGTTTTTCCTGACATGCATAGCCATCAGCTCATCTATTGCGCTGTCCTGATCGGAATTTTCGGTGTCATCGCGAAAGCCGTGCCGCCCGGCTGGCACCATTTGTGGCAAAGATTTCTGCGTGCCCTTTCCAATCTGGCTCGCCACAAGACAGTGAGTTGGGTCGGACTGGGCGCGTTGGTTCTGGTGGTCCGGACAGCGCTTCTGCCACTCTGGCCGATCCCCAAGCCATCCATCTACGATGAGTTTAGTTACCTTCTGCAGGCTG
>QHNJ01000065.1 GCA_003218395.1 Verrucomicrobiota bacterium | reverse complement strand
GCTTTGGCCGTAGCTTCAGCGGAAGCGTCGTGTTCAGGCGTCACATCGGTGACTGCGAGCCATTGCGCTTCGCTGTTCACGCGAAAGAGCGCTTGATAACCGGCGTTCGCCAACTTTAGGAAACGGTCCGCACGTTCTTGAATCGGTGAAGCGCCCAGCGCGAGCGACGACACAGAGAGCAAGACTAAGAGTAAGAACCTACGAAGAAAAACCCGGTGATGCATGCGCCAAACTAATCGGAAGACGAGACGATTGTGAAGCGCTTTCGGTTATTCGCGCCTTCGTATGCGCAAGCGTGCCCGACCGCTTCAATTGCGGCGCGTTTTATGTGTGCAACCTTTTACGCGATGCTTTATCGCAAATCGGTCCTGGCCGCGCTGCTGGCATTCATCTTTCTTTCGTTTTTCGGGACGCTTGGCGTGAGCGCATGGACGTTCCCACAAAATTACGACTGGCGTTATCGCGTTATCTCGAACCTTCTCTCGCCGCGCGACAATCCCTGCCATTATTGGCTGCCGGCTTGTGGGATTGCCTTTACAGCGGTGTTCATGCTGCCGTTTGCCGGATATTTGCGCCGGAATTTGGAAATCGCTTCGCCGCGCGCAGCGCGTGTAACCGGCGAAGCTTTTGCAGCGGGCGTTATCGCGCTGCTTTGCACGTGCTTTGTTGTGCCACAACACCTGCACGACGTGTTGGGAATTCGGCGGCTGCATGAATTTCTGGCCCGCTCCGCTGCTGGCTTCATCGCAATCGGCATGTTAACTGCCTGCTGGTGCGCGTGGAGAATGCGCGCGCGAAGCCTCTTCGGCGCGCGCTTGTTTTGGACATGGTCCTTCGTGACGCTGTTGCCCCTGGCTGGAATTTTCTTTAGCGAATCTTTGTTGCTGCTTACGCGATTGAAACCGTCCTGGGCGATGCCAGTCCGCAGCATGCTGCGACATTCCGTATTCTGGCACCTCGGTTTTTGGGAATGGACAGGTGCCGCGGCAGTGTTCGTATTTCTTTGCGCCGCGGTTTTTTTAACGACAACGCGGACAGCATTGCCGTATGCCGATCTTGCCCGGGATGACTGCACAAACGCGCGCAGCAAAGCAGTCACTATGTGAACGAGATCGAATAGCTCGGCCTGGATCTCCTCACATGCTCCACCCGCGGCGAATGGACTTACAAAGCGGACACTAGTCGCTAGCTTGCGACGAATTTCTAACAGCATAACTTTGGCAATGCGCAGAGTCGTCAAATCGGACAAAAGACCACTGGAAATTAAACCGCAGGCAGAATCGGTCTGGATTTGCATGTGCGGCCTCTCCAAGAACCAGCCGTTCTGCGACGGATCGCATAAGACAACCAGAGACGAAGAGGACGGGAAAACTTACGAGTACGATTCGGAAGGCCATCGCCACGAAGTTTAAAGGGCGCGGCCGCCGCGGGTAGAATTAGGATGCGTCTCTACGAAACTCATCTTCCGGTGGCTGACACGAAAGCGGCGGAAAAGTTCTATCGCGAAATTGTCGGTCTGCGCTTCGCATATCGCGATCCCACGCGCGACATCGTCTTTCTCTGGGCGGACTCGAAGGAGAAAGCGATGATCGGGCTGTGGGGACCGGGCACAACTTACGGAAGGCAATCCGACAAATGTCATATCGCTTTCGCTGTCAGCCTTGATGAACTCTTCGCCGCAATTAAAAAGTTAAATGGACACGGAATCGAAACACTCGGATTTGGCGATGGAAAAACCAGTGAGCCGACAGTGATCGGTTGGATGCCGTCTGCTCAGATATATTTCCGCGATCCTGATGGACACAAGCTGGAATTCATTACGATTCTACCCAATCCTCCAAACCGCAGCTTCAATGGGCCGTATTCGGAATGGAAAGGACTAAGCACCAGCCGCAACGCGCACCGGCACAATTAGGTGCGCGGTCGCGAAAAAGATGACGCGCGACCTACCGCCAACGGGGTCGCGATTAACGATTCATTAGTAGAAGCTCAGAGGGATGAGTTCACTCAAGCGTTTTGGCGGATGGTTCCAGCCAGCGCAGTGCCAGAGCCACCTCTTTGCACTTATGAAATCGGAAACTGCCTTGATGAGAGAAACAGCCCTCATTACGGGAGCCAGCAGCGGTATTGGATTGCATCTGGCGAAAGAATTCGCCAAACGCAAACATCCCTTGGTGCTCGTCGCTCCAGTCGCATCTGAGCTTGACGCGATCGCTACAGAGTTGAAAGCCGCGGGAGCCATCTTGGTCAAAACAATCGCGAAGGATTTGGCGCAGCCCGAAGCACCGCAGGAAATCTTTGATGAGTTGTCGCGCGAGCGTATTTACGTCGACGTTCTGGTGAATAACGCCGGAGCGGCACACAAGGGAAAGTTCTGGGAAATTCCGATCACAGACGACATATTGATCTTGCGACTCAATATTGAAGCGGTCTTGCGTCTCACCAAGCTGTTCTTGCCAGGTATGCTAAAGCAGCGCCGCGGACGCATTCTCAATGTGGCCTCCGTCGCGGGATTTGAGCCCGGTCCGTTGCTGGCCATTTATCACGCCTCTAAAGCATTCGTTCTCTCGTTCAGCGAAGCGCTCGCAACGGAATTGGCAGACACCGGTGTGACTGCGAGTGCGCTGTGTCCAGGACCAACGGATACGGATTTCTTCGAGAAATCCGGACTTTTGAGCGCGCGCTTGTTTCAAAGGGGAAATCTGATGGCGCCGCAGGACGTAGCCAAAGCCGGATACGAGGGATTAATGGCCGGCGACAGGGTCGTCGTTCCCGGTGTGGCGAATAAAATCATTGTCTTTTCACGGCGCCTCCTGCCGGAAGCAACACTGGCAAAGATGACCGAAAAACTCTATGTCGATACCTCATCCCGCACGCGGGAGCGCGGAGACAGAGAAGTAAAAGCAGCAGCAGGTTGAAGGCAGTCGTCTTCCATGGGCGAAGCAATTTGAACCCGTAGGCAGGAGCATTCGTCTCATATTTGGCCTATTTACGGGCCAATTCGAAACAGCAGCGCGGCGTTTCTCCGTACTCGCAGCATTTTTTGGCTGGCGCGCCGATTACCTTGGAAAGTAGCGACTCGACTATTAAGCATGATTCGGGATGGCCGGCGGTTATTGCCGCAAGTGGGCACCCGTTTCGGCCATAGATAAACTGCTTCCCATCGCGCTCATCAAATCTTGCCAAACCACCGAGATCATGTAGCAAATCGAGCGCGGCTTTAATCCGCTCGCGGCGGTCCCGACCCTTCCACCGTTCGAGATGGTCCGCAGCAACAGCCCGGCCAACCTCGCGCATGGTGGCCCGTAATGCTCGACGGTTGAGCCGATTTGAAATCACAGTCACAAAATGGGCCAGTAATGGGCCGTATGCCTTTGGGAAAATGTGCTCCGCTCCGGTGCTGAGCCCGTAAGCTGCATGAGGTTTGCGTTTTCCAGGCCTTATCCCGTGTTGCTGCACAAGCCCATCGCGTTCCAAACTTAACAAATGAGCGCGGACGGCGTTATCGGTCAGATCCAATGCCGCGGCGAGCTCATTAACGGTGCGGTTCTCGCTTCGCAATAACGCGAGAATTCGTCCGCGCGTCGAAGCAAGCAACCGTTTGTTCCATCCCGTGCGCTGCATATCACCTCTTGTCATAGCGGAAATTTCCCTTCCTTCATGCGGGAAATCAGCAGGGCTGCAGTTAGCAAAATAAGTCCAGAAATATCTTGACTTAATGCGACCAAATCTTCTACCATCTACGAAACGTTAACAACCAAAAAAGGAGAACCCCTCTGTGAATATAGCAGCAATTCTTTTTGCGGTTGCGGCCATAACAGGCATCGCGATCGCGTTCATCCGTCTTAACGGTCGCGACCTGCCCCCGATGGGGCTGGCGATTCTCCACGGCCTCTTTGCTGCATCGGGTCTAGTTGCCTTAACGATCGTTGCCGTTGCTCCAGGCGCTGCGCAATGGGCCCGCATCTCTTTGGGTATTTTTGTGGTCGCGGCGCTCGGAGGGTTTGTCCTTTTCTCGTTCCATCTGCGTCGGCGTGCCCTGCCAGTGCCAATCATCGGCATTCACGGGTTCGTTGCGGTAATAGCATTTGTCCTTTTGCTGGTCGCGATATTCGGGCGTCCATGAAGCCGCTGTTCAGATGGTTCTTAAACACCCAGAGACATGAAGGATAAGGCGGAGTTTCTAGGCCATCCCATTCATCCGAGGTTGTGACAATCACCTAGGCCAACCAGAATGTGCTGCCTACATCGACGCGCCGAGACGCAAACGATACACGAGTTCCCGCCCAACCATGCGACGATTAGGCGAGAACAATGCGACAAAACCGATGACAATTGGCAAGAGCGGCGGGATGCAGTCGCGTCGCGACGCAGGAGCCAACTTATCATGATGGCTGCTATGAAGCGACGCTCAAAATAAATTTCACCGAGGCCGATAAAACAGTACTCGTGGAATACTTGAAATCGCTTTAATACGAAACAGTAAATCCGTTAGTTCGAAAGGAGATTTACCATGCCATCAACCGCAAGTTTCAAAGGCCATCCACTGCATCCAATCATCATTCCGTTACCAATCGGACTTTGGATTTTTTCGCTTGTCAGCGATCTCATTTTTAAATTCGGCTTTGGCGGTCCGGTTTGGAACGATGTCGCGTTTTATACCCTCGGCGGCGGCATCGTAGGTGCGCTGATCGCAGCGTTACCGGGATTTATTGACCTAACCGATCTTCAGAATCCGAAAACAAAAACGATCGCGATCTGGCACATGACAATTAATCTCCTCGCGGTCGCTCTTTACTGCGTGAACTTTTGGCTGCGCATGCACCGCGCACCCGGCGACAATCTTCCGATTGTCCTCTCAGCGATCGGAATTGTGCTGATCATTATCTCGGGCTGGCTCGGCGGCGAGCTTGTTTACGTTCGCGGCGTGGCCGTGAAACAGCCGCCCGATCAAAGCATCTGATCAGCCGCCGTTAATGTCGATCCCGCCGATGTCGATCTTTATTTGACTATGAGGGACACGAATCGCATCGACACGAAGTATGCTCCGCTGCGAGAAGCGGCCCACGCGGGGCCATAATCATGAAATCATAATGCGCCGAACTCATTGCCGCGTTCAAGCGCCACATCCGCTTCCAGGTTCTCATGGTCGCGACCAATGCTCGCGACGGCGGTGACCCTGCCGCCAGCCCGGAAAATTACGGACGCATCTTTCCCTTTCAAATCTCCCGACACACTCACTTGATCATCGCCGCTGCCATGTCCGACATAGCGGATGTGCAGATCGAAATGATTGCTCCAGAAAAATGGCGGCGCGGCAAAGCGCTCATGCGCACCGAGAATATTGCGCGCGGCTGTCTGGCCCTGCCGCTGCGCCACGACCCAATGCTCCACCCGGATTTTCCGACCGGTGCGCACATCGGGCCAGAGCGCGATGTCGCCGGCGGCAAAAATTTCCGGCACGCTTGTCTCCAAATATTCGTTGACCAAAACGCCGCGCTCAGTCGCGATGCCCGCTTTTTCAGCAAGTCCAGTGTTTGGACGAACGCCGATTCCAACGACAACCAAGTCGCCCTCCAATCTTGTTCCGTCGTCAAGTTGCACATGTCGGTCGTCGATTGCCACTGGCGTTCGCCCGAGATAAAACCTTACGTCGTGCGCTTCGTGAGTTTCACGAATCAGGTTCCCCAATTCGCGTCCCAAAATTTTTTCGAGTGGCTGTGGATCCTTCCCGACGACGGCGACCTCGACTTTACGCTCCCGCAGAGACGCCGCCACTTCCAGCCCGATGAAGCTTGCACCGATCACCACCGCGCGCTTCGCGTTCTTTGCCTTGTCGATGATGCGCCGGCTGTCGGCCAGAGTCCGCAAATAACAGACGTGGGGCAAATCGTTCCCCGGAATTGCGAGGCGAACAGGCTCGGCGCCGGTCGCCAGCAACAAAGCGCCGTAATGCAACGAGCGCCCGTCCGAGAGCGTTACCTGTTTTCGTTGCGGATCAATCGCCTTGACTTCGGTCCGCGTTAGCGTGTCGATCTTTTGCTCGCGATAAAAATCCGGTGGCCAAAGCGGAATCCATTCTTCAGGGGCTGCTCCCGCGAGATAATCTTTGGAAAGGTTCGGGCGATCATAAGGCAGAAATTCGTCCGCGCTGATCAACGTGACCGGACCGGCGTAACCTTCACGGCGCAGCATTTCGGCTGCGGCGCCGCCGGCTGCGCCTGCGCCAACGATAACCACACTTGCCGGCGACGAACGCGGCTTTCGCGCCTGTTTGTTGTCGGTCTTGCCGGTCACATAAAAACGCTTGCCGCGTTTTTGGATTTTCCAGCACGACGTGTCGTTTAGCGCCGGCGCCGCGATCGCTTCACCGGTGCGAAGGTCAAAACAGGCATGGTGCCACGGACAACGCACCGTGCGGTCTACCATCAAACCTTTGACCAATGGCCCGCCGTAATGCGTGCAGGTCGCGCCAATCGCAAAAAGCTCGGCCCCGCGTCTGGCCACGAGAACCCGTTCGCCAAACGCGTGTCCCAAAAGCATCCTGCCGTCAGCCAAATTGTCGATTTTGCATCCTTTCTCGAAGTCAGCGCCCTCCAACTCGTTTGATGCCTCAGCCATAAAATTTTCCTTCGGTGCATCACATTAGAATCGCAAGCGACGAAGGCGAAGCGCGTGTGATGCGCTTATAGAAGGGGATAAACTTTGCGCGCGATCAGCGTTGGCGCTGCGCAACGGCGTTACGCTTGGCGACGCACTCG
>QHNJ01000303.1 GCA_003218395.1 Verrucomicrobiota bacterium | reverse complement strand
GGAACAAGCGCACCAGCATATTCGATGTTAGGTGGCTTTATTCTTGCTCCGCCTTCAATTCTGACCTTTAGCCTAATAGCCTATCGGGATTCAATGATCCTGAAATGGTCAAAGCAATGCATTCGTTTCGTCACCACTCTAAAAGGAAATCGATTGCATGATTGCTGATCCCGAGGAATTTCATCCATCCGTTCAGTCACAGAACCTTTTGGGGTTTAACACTGATTATCATCAGCAGGTTAGCAATCAACCAGTTCAGGTGGTGGTGTTTACCTTTCATGAGAAAACCAGTACCGATGACCCCACGCCCAGGTTGGAAGGTCGGCGTCGCCACAACCTTCGTGCCCGGCGCCGAGTCGATCGAGATGCTGGAGGAGACGATCAGAGCCTTAGTCGCATTGAACTACCCGCATGACACGTGGGTCTTGGATGAGGGGAATGATACGCGGGTTATATCCCTATGCACAGAACTGGGTGTTTTCCATTTCAGCAGAAAAAATTTCCCGCACTATCAAACTGAGAACGGCACCTTCCGGGCTCGATCAAAACATGGGAATTACAATGCATGGTTACATGAGGTCGGCTTTGAAAGGTACGAAATCATCGCAGCATTCGATCCTGATCACGTGCCGGAACCCGCTTTTCTTTCCGAGGTGCTCGGCTATTTCAACGACCCGCAGGTAGGCTATGTGCAGGCGGCTCAGGCCTATTATAACCAGGAGGCGAGTTTTATTGCATGTGGTGCGGCCGAAGAGACTTACGAGTATTATTCTTCCACCCAGATGTTCGGTTTCGCCATGGGGTACCCGGTGGTGACGGGTTGCTATAACACGCACTGAGTTACGGCGTTGAAGCAAGTAGGTGGCTTCGCGCCTCACGATGCAGACGATCTTTTGATCACGTTAATATACCGATCCCGTAGGTGGCGGGGCGTGTACGTGCCAAGGATTCTCGCGAGGGGCCTAACTCCCGTTGATTGGCCTGGCTACGTACAACAGCAACTGCGGTGGGCCCGTTCCGTACTTGATATCAAGCTTCGAAAATACCGCCAAATAGCAGGGAAACTATCGGTCAAGGAACGTATCATCAGCTTTATGCATGGATTTTATTACCTCCAGGGGGCAACTGTAATCATAGGTCTTTTAGTTATGACCTATATGCTTGCGACGGGATTAGCACCCAGAGCATTGAATTATCGTATTTTAGTAGACTTCGGTTTGTTGTTGGCAACGTCGGTGCTTTGCCAGTTCTACCGTCAGAGATTTTACCTTGACCCGCGGAACGAATGGGGTTGGCACTGGAGGGCCGGCTTGTTGCAACTGGCGAAATGGCCTTACTTCCTTCTAGCGCTATCTCAGGTCCTATTAAATCGCCGGTTACCATATGTGCTGACCAGCAAAGTCAAAGGCGAACCTCGGCCTCATCTACTGCTTTGGCCACACCTGCTCGTTGCCGCATTAATCTGTACAGCCTGGATCGCCGGGATCATGTCAGGCCGTGCCTTACACCCGCTACTTCATCTGTCAGCATTTACGACCGTGCTAGGTATTCTTGTCTTGATCGCTACGGAACACATGAACTTCCCTGAGCCATATGATCCGAGTCTACGTCCCTCGAGGCAAGTTAAAGACCACCCCCGATCGAATAGAGGGGAAATAGTCTCTACTCCCTTGCAAGAATATTTTACGTCACAAAGCAATAATCAATCCTGAGATCATGCTCTGAAGTAACCACATCACACAACGCGCCCCACTTCTCTCTCCAACTGTCGGCTCGATCCTATCCGAGTGAGACGGACAGCCGTAGTATACCTGCGGCAGGGTTATAGCGTTGGATGATTTTGTATTCGGCGCATCTATCCTGTTGAGGAAATAGAGGAGCCCTCTCCAGCGGTCTGTTCAAAAGGAGTTTGCGAATAGCTATCAGCGGAGTTCGCCTATCACCATGCTCTCCCTAAGATCGCATTGGGAGGCATTTTACCATATAGCGAAAATCCCAGCTGAGTCTTTTTGGAGTCAAAGAGTTTTTCAACGATCTGTAAGGCTTCGACCTC
>QHNJ01000302.1 GCA_003218395.1 Verrucomicrobiota bacterium | reverse complement strand
TCCGCCAAACAAATTTGCTTCGCTAAGACCGATCCAATCCTGCAAGCCATCGGCGAACATATCCAATCGACGCGCTCGAAATTGTTCCGCTACGCGGTAAATCAATTCTGGTCCAATACCTCCAAGATCCAGGACTCGTATTATTTGTTCATCGCGGACTCCGTTGACGAGGGTGGCCGCAGCGGATTCAGCATTCCATCTGGTGGTTCGCCAATACGCCGCTTCCTTATAGTGTGCGGGGAAAACCAAAACGGGTAGTGCGAGAGCAGTGAGATATACCGGCCAGCGTAGCCACCGTTTGGATTGGGCGCGCTGAATGGCGACTAGCAGCAGTCCGGTCCAGAAAAGCGTGCCCCAGAAAAAGTAACGCGGCGCGAAGGCCAAGGAGGGTAGGTCACGACCCGTAATCCCAACAATCGCGCTAACAAACGCTAGGAGCAACACGATAAGATTAAAAACGATTAAAGCGAGTCCTGTCCATTCGAGACTACTTTTGTTTACATTGCGACGAATAATTTGCGGTAGCACGGCCAGCATCGCCAAGACCAATGCTAGCGCCCCCGCGCATAGCGCCAATTCCGAGGACGCGACCGAAGGACGGAAAAACTTGTCGGGCCCCCAGCGGAACGTGGCAAACGAAAACGGACTACCTAGCAGACGACACAACCAGATGACTGGGACATAGCCAGGGGATAGTAGCGACCGAGAAGTTTGTTGAGAAATCCATTCGTGCCCCGGCAACAGGACGAAGATGATAGCCGCCGTTAAACCTGCCGCCGCCAGCAGCCCAATGGAATATTTCGGCAGGCGTAGGCCCCATGCCAGCAACAGGAGGGTGGGCCAAATCGCCAGGCCGCCACCGAAGCTGAAAGAGGCGACGAACCCCGCACATACCACAATTAACGTTGCTGGCAATAGCCGGGGCGATCCGGGGCACATTGTTGGCAGCAGAAGAAAAGCAAGAGCTGCTCCTGCCATCGTCAAGGAGTTTTCACAGTTAAAGCCGCCGGATACCGTGATAACGGCCCGGGCCATCCAAAAATTACCTACGATCACGACAAGTGTGGACAGTATTTTTGCTGTGATGCCTACTGTTGTATCGCGCCAAACTGGCACCAGGAGCAGTCCCACGGTGATAAGAAGCAGCGAGAGCCCGGCAAGGAAAAGCGGCAGCTGGTTGCCATGAAAAAATCGGAGATCGGCCAACCAAAAAAAACTGGGAAAAAATAGCGAATGATCATTGGATGTCTCCAGCGCGCTCTCCAACCACGTGTGATTGAAACCGAAGTCGTAAATCGCGAAGTAATCTGCGTGCGTTACCGTCCATCGACCCAGATACAAGTAAACGATACCTGAGACCAAAAAGGCAAACGCCGCCAGCGTCGCGCATATCTGCGCCGCTCGCTCGGCCACTAAGGCAAACTTATGCATTGTGCAAAGTGCGCTGTCTGCACTAATTTAGCTAGCGCGGCAATAGCCGGCTGAAGAGGAAACCGATTAACTGCGTCGCGAGCGCGTGTCGGGATATGTGGGGAAACAGCGTGGTGTTACTCACGGTTTGGCAGGCTTGGTAACTGGAAGCTTCACGGGAATCTTCTCCTCAGAAAGAGCTCCATTGTCCGCGCTGCGCACTGCGTAGTCCAGTTGCGGATCGTAATCCCGTATATAGCCAACAAACCAGTTGGCAGTAATCTTGGCAGGCAATTTACCCAGGTAAAACGTGCGATTAATAAATGGGCATACCGGTGCAGAAGAGCGTGCCACTCCGCGAACCACTCCAGTTGGATCGACAATCACAGTGTCTTCGGAATTGACTGCCCATGTTTGGATGCCTGACCGAAAACCCGCGCTGCCGGGGCACCATTATCGCACTGAACCAGGGCAGCAACACGGCACTGACCTTTTAGTCCTTCAGGCTCGTGCCGTCCGCCAAACAAATTTGCTTCGCTAAGACCGATCCAATCCTGCAAGCCATCGGCGAACATATCCAATCGACGCGCTCGAAATTGCCGTGCTGTGCGATAAAGTTGTTCTCGGCCCGATCCTGCAGCCAGGAAAGCTGCATCTGGTATGAGTTGATCATCGCGGACTCCGTTGACAAGGCTGGCCGCAGCGGATTCAGCATTCCATCTTATATTTCTCCACCACACCGCGTTCTTATAGTGCGCGGGGAAAACGAGAATGGGTACTGCGAGGGCAACGAGATACACCGGCCAGCGCAGCCATTGCTTGGACTGGGCACGCGCAATGGCGACTAGCAGCAGTCCAGTCCAGAAAAGCGTGCTCCAGAAAAAAAACCGGGATGCGACAACTTCGAAGGGTCGTGCGTGGAATACGCCTGCTCGTCCAGTAACAATCAGGCTCGTCACGAAAAGAGTAAAAACGATTAGAGCAAGTCCTGTCCATTCAAGACTGCTTTTGTTTACATTGCGCCGGATAATTTGCGGTAGCACTGCCAGCGTCGCCAAGGCCAATCCAACCCCTCCTACCGCCGTGCATAGCGCCAATTCCGAGGACTCGACCATGGGGCGGTAGAACTTGTCGGGCCACCAGGAAAAGATGGCAACAAAAATTGGGGCACCTAGCAACCGACACAACCAGATGACTGTGACATAACTAACGGACGGCAGTCCTTTAAGAGGATCTGGAGGAGAAAGCCAGTCGTGCCCCGGCAACAGGACGAAGATAATAACCGCCGTTAAACCTGCTGCAGCCATCATCCCAAGGAAATACTTCGGCAGCCGTAATCCCCATGCCAGCAACAATAGGGTTGGCCAAATCGCCAGACCGGTACTCTGACTGAAGGAGGCGATAAATCCGGCGAGGACCACGATGGCTGCTACGGGCAAAACCGGCGCGAGCCGGCGTCCAATTATTTGCAGCAGGAGAAAACCAAGAGCCGCTCCTGCCATCACCAGAGAGTTCTCACAGTTATAGACGCCCGAGGCAGTGATAAACGCCCGGGCCATCCAAAAATTGCCTACGATCACGACAAGTGTGGCTAGTATTTTCGCCGTGAGACCCACCGTTTTATCACGCCAAACTGGCACCAGGAGCAGTCCAACGGTGATAAGAAGGAGCGCGAGCCCGACAAGGAAAAGCGGCAGCTGGTTACCATGAAAAAACCGAAGATCGACCTGCGACAAAAAGCTTGGGAAAAACAATGAATGATGGGCGTATGTAAGCAGCGCGCTCTCGATCAATGAATGATTTAAATAGAAGTCGTAAATCCACCAGTAATCCTGGTGCGTCACCGTCCATCGACCCAGATAGAGATAAACGACGCCCGAAACTAAAAAGGCAAACGCGGCCAAGGTCGCGCACATCTGGGCAGCTCGTTCGGCCACCAAGGCAAACTTATGCATCGCGTAAACTGCCCAGCCAGCTAGCTGCGCGCCCAGGATTCTCCGGAAAACCAGCGCGAGCCAGCGAGCGCCTCGCACGATGCGAACTCTGTTTGCCGGCGTCAAGCGATGCCGACTGGAGAAATCGCATCACGTCGCAATACTTTATCCGTCTCACTACGTCGCTTTGGTCTCGTAACACGCCCATGAGTTACAAAAAAAACGAGGATATGGCTCACCGCCGGTCGCCAGACTGTGTTGCTTGA
>QHNJ01000301.1 GCA_003218395.1 Verrucomicrobiota bacterium | reverse complement strand
GTCATGGAAAAGCGCCAGCAACAGTTCTCCATCGGCTACTTTATTTTAGCGATCCTGATCATTTTCGGTCTGCAGACGTATTTCGCTGCGCCCCCGGTCGAAACCCTCAACTACAGCGAGTTTAAAAATTTAGTAGCGAAAGGGCAGGTTTCAAATCTCGTCCTCGGCGAAAAGGCCATCCGCGGTGAAATCAAACCGGAAGCGGTCAAAACCGCTGTTTCCCCCGAGCGGCTTAAATCTTTGGGCAATGAGTTCAAGGAAGGGAAGAAGGCTTTGCCGTTTGTCGTCGTACGGGTTGAGGATCCCGAGTTAGTATCCGACCTGCAAAAGTCCGGCATCGCATTCAAGGGCGAAGTAACTAGCGATTGGGTACCCACGGTGCTGTCTTGGGTTGTACCCGTGGTGCTCTTTTTTCTCCTGTGGAATTACCTTTTCAAAAGAATGGGCTCCGGCACCGGCGGTCTGATGCAAATTGGCAAGAGCAAGGCCAAGGTCTATATCGAAAAAAAGACCGGAGTAACGTTCAATGACGTCGCGGGAATCGATGAGGCGGAAGAAGAGCTTGTGGAAGTCGTCGAGTTTCTCAAGACTCCGCAAAAGTATCAGCGGTTGGGTGGACGTATACCTAAAGGTGTTCTTTTAATTGGTCCGCCGGGCACCGGTAAGACGCTGCTCGCTCGAGCGGTCGCGGGCGAAGCCGGGGTGCCGTTTTTCAGCATCTCCGGATCGGACTTCGTCGAAATGTTCGTGGGCGTGGGCGCGGCGCGAGTGAGAGATCTTTTCAGCCAGGCGGTTGAACACGCGCCCAGCATCATTTTCATCGACGAGCTGGATGCGCTGGGTAAAGCCAGAGGGATGAACCTATTGGCGAGCCATGATGAGCGGGAGCAAACGCTCAATCAGTTGCTGGCGGAAATGGATGGTTTTAATCCGAACCAGGGCGTCATTATCATGGCCGCGACGAACCGGCCGGAGATTCTCGATGCCGCGTTGCTGCGCCCAGGGAGATTCGACCGGCAAGTGTTGGTCGACCGTCCCGACGTCAAAGGGCGGGAGAAAATTCTCCGCCTGCACGCCAAAAAGATCAAATTGGCAGCGGCCGTGGACCTTGCCCAGATTGCCGCGAAGACTCCGGGTTTTGTAGGCGCGGATCTCGCCAACATTGTAAACGAGGCGGCTCTTCTTGCGGCGAGGCAAGGAAAGGATGCCGTGGAGACGGCGGACTTTGATGAGGCGATCGAGCGGGTGATTGCAGGCTTACAGAAAAAAAGCCGCGTCATGAACCCACTCGAAAAAAAGACCGGAGTAACGTTCAATGACGTCGCGGGAATCGATGAGGCGGAAGAAGAGCTTGTGGAAGTCGTCGAGTTTCTCAAGACTCCGCAAAAGTATCAGCGGTTGGGTGGACGTATACCTAAAGGTGTTCTTTTAATTGGTCCGCCGGGCACCGGTAAGACGCTGCTCGCTCGAGCGGTCGCGGGCGAAGCCGGGGTGCCGTTTTTCAGCATCTCCGGATCGGACTTCGTCGAAATGTTCGTGGGCGTGGGCGCGGCGCGAGTGAGAGATCTTTTCAGCCAGGCGGTTGAACACGCGCCCAGCATCATTTTCATCGACGAGCTGGATGCGCTGGGTAAAGCCAGAGGGATGAACCTATTGGCGAGCCATGATGAGCGGGAGCAAACGCTCAATCAGTTGCTGGCGGAAATGGATGGTTTTAATCCGAACCAGGGCGTCATTATCATGGCCGCGACCAACCGGCCGGAGATTCTCGATGCCGCGTTGCTGCGCCCAGGGAGATTCGACCGGCAAGTGTTGGTCGACCGTCCCGACGTCAAAGGGCGGGAGAAAATTCTCCGCCTGCACGCCAAAAAGATCAAATTGGCAGCGGCCGTGGACCTTGCCCAGATTGCCGCGAAGACTCCGGGTTTTGTAGGCGCGGATCTCGCCAACATTGTAAACGAGGCGGCTCTTCTTGCGGCGAGGCAAGGAAAGGATGCCGTGGAGACGGCGGACTTTGATGAGGCGATCGAGCGGGTGATTGCAGGCTTACAGAAAAAAAGCCGCGTCATGAACCCACGGGAGAAAAAGACCGTGGCCTATCACGAGTCGGGTCATGCTCTCGTTGCCGAATTGGTCCCGGGTACCGACCCGGTGTCCAAGATAACGATCATTCCCAGGGGAGTTGCCGCTCTAGGGTACACACAGCAGCTTCCCACGGAGGATCGCTATCTCATGACCCGTTCCGAACTGTTGGCTCGGATCTACGTCCTGCTGGGCGGCCGTGTGGCTGAGGAAATGATCTTCGGCGATATCTCGACCGGGGCTCAGAATGATCTGCAAAAAGCAACCGAGATCGCCAGGACAATGGTCACGCAGTTCGGCATGA
>QHNJ01000300.1 GCA_003218395.1 Verrucomicrobiota bacterium | reverse complement strand
CGATCTTTCAGCACCTGGGCCAGACCCTGGCGCCGTTCAAACGCGTGCGTCGTATCGAATTCTCCGACCTGCCAAAGACGCTCTCCGGCAAGATCCGTCGTGTCGAACTGCGACAGGAGGAAGAAAAGCGAGCCAAAGAAGGCCGACGCAGTTCCAACGAATTTCGCGAAGAAGATTTCCCCGAACTATCCACACGCTGATACTGACCACTGAACATGACCTGGTCCATCGTTTCACATGATCCCGCTACCGGCGCCTTCGCCGTCGGCGCTTCGTGCCCCTTCGTCCGCTCGGTGTTGGTGCCGTTTCCACCCAATCGATGACCAATCGCTATCTCGGCTTTGCCGGCTGTTGCCCTCGCTCGTTCACTGTGTCTTAGACGGAGCTAGAATAGCCTCGCTCATTCCGTGCAGAAATTTCTTATCTGCTGGCACAATTGTGGCCAGCGCGCCGCGTAATTTAACGCGATTGCCCTCCACGAAGAAGTAAGGACACAAACGAACGCGGCCTTTCATTGTTTTTAGCTCGCCAGAATCTGGATCCCAATAACGGTGCTCGAACTGCCTGCCCTTGTGAAAGCGTTGCATGATGGTCGGTGACGATTCGAACGTCGCGAGAGCGTGATCGATTCGGCGTTCCCATTCCGCATGTGGTAGATCGGCGCCCAGAGCGATGCCGCGGCTGCCCCAGCCGAGGGGAGAAAATCCGCTCACTTTCAAAAGAAGATCACGATCTTTCTGGCTGAATTTGGCGGCCTCGCGCCAGTCGTGAATTTCCAAGCGAGGGATAACGGCATGCTGCGGCAAGGCCGTGGGATCGAGCAGCCAGGAGTATGGAATCACTTCTTGTAACTTGACGAAATATTTCTCGCCCAACTCGCGTCGCCAGAATTCTCGCAGCGGATGCATCCAGAAAAGTGCGAACCACATCTTTTCTTCGAGATAAGGCTTTATAGGCGGCGTGATGGTGATACGTCCCTCGGCATTCGCGCGGAGCGTGCCGTCGATCTTTGGAATGTTCGGCAGATCAAATAACTCGAAGAAGCGGTAAACGGTGCGGCCGTCCTGCGGCTCATAATTTTCGGCGGACACAACGCGCCAATCGAAATCACGATGTCGATCTTTCAATTGCGCAGCGATCCATTCCATTTCGGGCCGATAGGTTGCTGCTTCCTGCGAGATGACGATGTCGCCGCCATTAGACAAAACACTCTCGAATCCATCGAGCATTCCGTTTGCACCACCAACGACGTCGTTGTCGAACGCGGAATATGTTTGGTTGAGCCAACCTGTTAATCCGATTCCGCCTGGCACGGAATCGATCTCAGCAATGATGTAGCCTTCGTCGGTCAGAATCAGGTCGGGCCGGATTACCCGAGGCAAATCGTCGCGAATTTCCTTGCGCCGCGAAAACTCAATCAGCTCTTTTGGTTTACCTGCATCGAGATAACGTGCTACCCACTCGGGCTGCTTTCCTTTGACGCTCAATTGATCGAGCTGATTACAGGCACGCTGAAAAACAAACAGGCGATGTCCAAGCTGCTCGAGCTCGGCCAGAAATCTCTTGTCGATCGGAAATGCATCGGACGAGAGCAGCCAGTCCTTTTCAGCAAAGAGGCCTTCCTTTGGGAAAGCTGCACGAATGGCCTGAAGTCTGTCGGGTTGTGCGACCATCGAGTTGCGCAGA
>QHNJ01000299.1 GCA_003218395.1 Verrucomicrobiota bacterium | reverse complement strand
TGGAAGATCACTGCTAGCTTTAGCGGGCTTATTTTGCTGCTCGGTGTGTTGGTGATAGCAATCGTCTACTACTTCACGAGCAATGCACTGCAGAAACAGGTCGACTTACGCTCGGTTGCAATTGCCACGAACCTCAGCGATGCGTCCGCTGGATACGTCTCGAGAAAAAGCAGCCTCGAACTCGACGCGCTGATTGCTAAATACGGCAGACTGGACGGAGTTGCTTACGCCTATATTCAAGACCGCAAGGGCGCAATCCTCGCCACCAGCCTCCAGCCCTTTCCAACGGAGCTAAAAGATTCAAGTGGAGCCGACAGACAGCAATCCGCAAACTCCCGAGTAACGGAGCTGCGCGGCAGGACCGTTTACGAGACTCAGGCTCCCCTGCTCGACGGGCAACTGGGTACCGTTCACGTCGGCGTCTGGGCTGACACCGTCCAGCAAGACCTTCGCGCCACGGTTCTGCCCATTGTCGGTCTAATCGCCCTTTGCCTTTTCATTGGAATCGGTTTATCAACTTGGCTCGGCAGCAAGGCGATTCGCCCTATCCTTGAGCTGAAATCCATAGCGGACGATATCAGCCGGGGGCATTTGGATGCCTCTGTCTCGATCCAATCCAATGATGAAGTCGGCGAATTGGCTCGATCTCTCGAACGTATGAGAGCAAGCTTGAAAGCGGCGATGATTCGGCTCAATCGTGAATAATAGAATATGTTGTTCGCAATCAGGAGAACCAATATGAATATCCGAATTCAAGAAATTTCAAGAAAACTTATCAGTATCATTTCCTTGTTGTGGGCTTTTGCGGTTACCGCGCCTGGCCCGGCAATCGCTGCTGAGGGAGGAACACCGCAGTCCCTCAAGAAGATCACCATCGGCTATAGCTCGATCTCTCCTGCAAGCTCGTCTGCGTGGTTCGCCTATGAAGGTGGATTCTTCCGCAAGTACGGACTCGATGCGCAGCTTATATTTATTGAAAGTGGAAGCCGGATGGTTCAAACCCTGATATCGGGAGACGTGGTGGCGGCTCAGGTAGCTGGGGCTCCCGTGATTCAGAGCAACCTCCAGGGGTCGGGGGTCGTGATCATTGCTGGACTTCTCAATACCATGGACTACAAGTTTGTCGTGGCGCGCGATATCACCCGTCCAGATCAACTCAAAGGAAAGACGGTCGCCGTCAGCCGCGTCGGATCTTCTTCCGATTTTGCCACGCGCTACACCCTGGAAAAATACGGATTGATTCCGGACAAGGACGTAGCCATCCTTCAGATTGGCAGCCAACCAGCCCGCTTTAGCGCTCTCGAAAGCGGACGCATCCACGGTGTCATGATCGCGATTCCGCTGACCGCCAGAGCAGCAAAACTGGGACTAAACGTCCTAGCGGACTTACAGATGTTGGGATTGGAATACCAACATACCAGCCTTGCTGTGAGTCAGACTATGATCAAAACGCAGCCTGATTTGGTCCGCAATGTGCTGAAATCCTTCGTCGAAGGCATTCATTACGCAAAGACGCACCGCAAAGAAGCCTTGGCGATTCTGGCAAAATATCTTAAGACCGACGATGCCGACGCGCTTCAGGAAGCTTACGAATCCGAATTGCAGGCTTTGATTCCCGAGAAGCCCTACCCTACCCTAAAGGGCATTCAAACCATATTGCGCGAGATGGGCGCTAAGGACGCGAATGCGCGTTCAGCCCGCCCCGAGCAATTTGTCGATAACAGTTTCATGAAAGAGCTA
>QHNJ01000064.1 GCA_003218395.1 Verrucomicrobiota bacterium | reverse complement strand
GCCAGCCGTAGCCTTCTGGATGGTCCGCAAATCCAAGTCGGCCACGTCTGACTAGGGCCGAAAAGATTGAAGCTGAGCTTGGGTGCGCTTGAGAAAAGGCCGCTCCGCTTGGGAGCCGGCCTCGATCTTTCTGTCTGGCTAAACAACGTGGCCTCCCAAGCTCAGACGACAGGCAATCGCCGCATTGATGTTTCGAGGCGCAGCCCCAGCCAGAAAAGTGACTTCGCGCCATTTGGACGAACACACCAACAGTAGGGCGAGTCCGCAAGTATCGACGGATTGCGCACCCGACCCTCTCGATCAGCACGGACTTTTAGGTAGTGGAAGCTCACTACCGACTGTCAAGGGAAGACGTCGACGTCCTGGCGGGAGACGCCTTTTTGCTCAAGGGAGAGTTAAGACGGCGTCAGCCCTCTCTAGGAGAAGCGTCTGCTCGAACCGGCTTAGCAAAAGGCAGCATCAGAGAAGCCATTGGCTTTATTGGCGCCCGGGTAAACTACAGCTCTGGTACTCCCGAGCGATCAAGTTTCGCGTTTGGCCGAAAACGTGGGAATACCCTCCTGGGCCGAAGCTTTGGCTTCTGCTGTCGGCGCGGTCGGCGTTTTGGTCGCAAGTAACTCTCCCAGCCGCCGCAGGGTCGCAAAGTTTTCCGCTATGAGCTCCTCGTCCTCAACCCGATAACCCAAGTCACTTTCCAAAAATGCAACCAAGCGGATCAGGCCGAGCGAGTCAATCTGTAGCGGCTCGTCAGGATCAGTTATTGGTGGCAAAGAACCGCGATTGTTGTCTATGTACTCCTTAAGTTTCTGTGGTATTTCCATGGTAATAATTGGTAGCTGTTCACAAAGGGGCGGCAAATCACCGCGCCCCCATCCATTGCTCGGTCGTCGCGACGGGGGAATTAGGTTCCCAGAGAGCCGCCCGCTCCGGGTGAAAGCGCGAACCGATTGGCACAGAGTAGACATCCTGGTCATACTCGCGCGTGCGCTTGAGCATCTTGCGGAAGGCGACGACGGCTGGTGAAGGCTGGTGCTCAGTTGGATAGATCCGACCGGCAAAGGCATCAGTCAATTGGTCGGGATAGCGATGATAGACGAAGGTCGCGAAGGCGAAGGGTTGTTCCCAGAACAGATCGATCATGTCTTCAAGATTATCGATCCCTTTCTCGCAGAAAACCTGGTGCTCGGCAAATGGGTTATCCCCGTTTCGCCTCTTGCCCTCGAGATACTCGCGGACAAGCGGCGCGGCGAACTCCGCTTCGCGCATGGTCACGGTTAGTCCGAAAGAAAATATCGGATCGATGAAACGGTGCGCATCACCGATGCAGATAAAGCCTTTCCCGCAGAAGCCCCGCACCTGGTAGGAGTAGTTGGGGATAACATGCACCTTCTCAACCAGGTTCATCTCAGGTATGCGCTTCCGAACCTCCGGGTTGATGTCGTAGAGCTCATTCCGGAAAAACTCTTCGGGAGTTTGCTTTTTGGCCAGAAAGTCCGCGCGAGGCGTGACCATTCCCACACTGACAACGTCCCCGTCGATCGGAATGAACCACGCCCAATGAAACTTCTTCGCGTAGAAGATCAACGTATTGTCTTTCGCGTCCTCGCCCGAAATACCTGGGCCACGGACGGCGCCAGTGACTTGCGAGAAAAAGGCGACCTGCTTGTCATAACTGCCGACATATTTCGGGCCAGTGACGCGCTGGTTGGCGAGAAAGGTTGCCTGGCCCGAGCAATCGAGAACTATCTGGGTTTCGATGTCCTCGCTCTTACCGTCAGGCCAGCGAACGGTTACGCCTCGCACCGCGCCGTCATCGGCCAGTAGCGGCTTTGTCGCCGTCCCCCGCATGACGGTCGCTCCCCGTGTCTCGGCTTCCTTTAGCATCATCGTGTCGAAATCGCTGCGCCGCACCTGCCATGTGGTTGAGAATGAGAGATTCCACTCCTTATCGCGGGCCGAAACGGGGACGTACCAGGAATTCTGGCCGGTCGTGCCGAAGACTCTGACGCCGTGTTTAACTGGATGCTCTCTCTTTGTCATTTCCCCCTCAAAGCCGAGTCGTCGAAGGACCTGACCCCCTTCACCTGTCAGCGATTCGCCAATGTGATAGCGCGGGAACTCTTCCTGTTCGAGGATGACTGGCTTAATTCCTTCCCGAACGAGGAACATTGCCGTCGCGGCACCACCCGGCCCGCCGCCGATTATTAGCACATCAGTTTTCATAATTTATTAACGCAATCAGAACCCAAGCGGCAATGTATTAGTTTCGAACTAATACACTGTCAAATCCGCTGGTGTTTCGAGCAAGCCATTCGCCGGGGGAGCATCTACTGGCAACTAAGATTAGTAACAGTTTTGTTACGTTTGTCTCCAGAGGATTGATTTGTCTCAACTCTCCTGCGGAGCGGAACGGCCTGTCTCCGGGCCAGAGGCGTGTTCTCTGAAAAGCCCTGGCTGGTCGGGAGTGATCGTGTGCAACATGCGTCGCATTTTGATCAATTCCCGAAAGGCTTTGCTGATAACCGCAAACTTACTGCCAGTCGGCTTGCCGTGCCGGCGTGGAAAATGGCTCACCCGCACCTCCTTGACCGTCATGCCAAACTTGGATGCCTGGGCGAAGATTTCCGTGTTAACCATCGCGCCCACCGACTGGATTTGGATACTGTTGAAGACACGGCGGTTGAAGGCTTTGAAAGCGCAGTCAATGTCACGGATCCTGATCCCGAGCACGAGCCGCACGAGGATATTCCAACCCCAGGCAAACAACAACCTGTGCGGCGGGTCCTGTCGCCGGGCTCGGTAACCAGCAACGATGTCGTAGGCATCCGTCTGTTCGAGGAGCGTGGCCACTTCCTTTAAGTCGAACTGCCTATCAGAGTCAGTGAAGAAAATTAGATCATACCGCGCCAGCTTGATGCCGCTCTTGAGCGCGGCACCGTAGCCGCGGTTCCCGACATGATGAACGACACGAACGTTGGACAACTCCTCGCCCAGCCGGTCGCAGATCTCGCCTGTGTGATCTTTGCTGCCGTCGTTCACCACAATGATCTCAAAAATTGGAGCAAGTTTCGGTATGGTCCGATATGCGTCCTCAACGACAGCCCGGATATTTGCCTCTTCGTTAAATGCAGGAAAAATGAGCGATAGCGATTTCATGACGGCGCGAAAATTTACAGGCTACCAGAATCGAGGTGACCGGTGCAAGCGGAAAAAATGAACGTGTCCTGTTGTCGCTGGCTCATCTACTCCGGAACGGATTTGCCACATGGGAGTCAACTTCGCATGACTTAACCGGGAGCGTTCTTGGCAGGAAGATACCGTTTCTCGGCGACCCCATTTTTAATGGCCAAAGGGACGGCATTCATCAGCACATTCGGAGCGCGCTATGACGGCAACGCTGATCTTTCCTATCAGGTAATGACGGGCTTCGAGCAAACGGTTAAATGGTATCTTCCGACAAACGCGTCGGATACCGCTGCAATTCAGGCGCAAGGGGGAAGCTAACCGAACGGCTAATTGGCCCTGGCATCGAAAACAATTATTGTGGCTTACAACGCGAAAACACTCAAAAATGAACCGTTATGAGGTCGCCGTGTTGACGTGGTCAATCGTGGAGACAGTTTCCACGATTGCTGGGCAAACATCGGCACACTGATTCAGATGAAAGATTCGATCCAGACGGCGATTGCCTCGCGCACGTTCGATTGCAGCTACATCGAGGCTGCCCATCGACGCGTCGAGGAGATGCGCACCAGCCCGGCCCATCCCTTGGAGCTGCCGACCGTGGTGGAGCTCGAGCAGGCCTTGGGAGGGAAGGTCGAAAAATGTGAACTATGGACGACTAACTGGCGGAACCGGGTTTATCGAGTAGAGCTGGCGAGCGGCGGTGCCGCATTGGCGAAACAAGTCGTTAGGGGGACTGACGCTATGGTCCAATACCAATACGATCAGTTGGGAGTACTGGCGCGGTTGCAGATTCCCGGGTTGCGCGTGCCAAAGGCGCTGGCGCTACTCCGCGCGAAGCGGGTGTGCGTAATGGAGTTTGCGAGAGGTAAGACTATCCAAGCTCTCGTTTGGGATCGCATTAATGAAGACGACATGATCCTTGCATGCGAGCTCGCCGGGAAAATCCTCGCGCAAATCCAAATCGCCCAGACGGAGCAGATCTGCCCAATGCCCGTCGAGGCGCTCGCGCGCGATCTGGCTGCGGCTCCGTGGCATCTCTCCTCCCGCGAAGAAGCGATTCTCGAATCCGCACTCGAAAGTCTGGCTGGGGCCAAGGTGAGGATCGGTCACGTTTACTACGATTACAAGCCGGCGAATCTTCTGTTCGAGAACGATCAGTTGTCCTTGGTCGATCCGCCCGACGTGTTACGGCAAGGCGTGCTGCTCTGGGATTTTTCGTGCTTCCGCAGCTCCATGCGACGGCATTTGTGGAGGTTCAGCTTACGGCGACCGTTCGATCGCCGGCGTGCGATGATCAAGGAAGCCATTGCTCTCTTCCAGCGCAGCTATCTGGCGAGTTTCGACAAGCTGTGTCCCGAACCCGCTTTGTTCGCAGCGGCAACGACGCTTTTCGAACTGCAGCGCACTGCGGTATTACTAACGATGCAGAGGGGGAAGGTCAATCTGGCGCGACGGAAGATGCCGATCGCCCGCGACGGGTCGCTCGGCAATCCTCTAGCCAACCGAATTACGCTGCTTTACCTGGAAACGGAAAAGCGGTGGCTCTTCCTGCAACTCGCCCGCGAACTGCCCTGACGACGGATCGCTGCGCGGATCTCCGGCTTCCTCTTGGAGTCGCAGGAAGTTTGTAATCCGATCTACTCCCGCGCCCGGTGACCGCCTCACCGATGCCGGGCCCGAACGTGCTGAGGGCAGGATCTTTCTGCGGGGGGTAGTGCAGTCGCGTTGCTGTGCGCTGCAGGAGGAGAAGGGTCGGATATCTCGGTTTTCGAGTCGCGAAAGATTTCTGAGAAAAAGTCTTGCATCGGTTGTGAATAATTGCGAAAAATAAATAATTATGAATAATTATGAATAACTCTCGCGATTTCGCCTGGCGCGTGGAACATCGACAACAAACTGGAATGCGACCTTTCAGAATGCCGGATTTACTCGGCGCGCTGCTTTGCGTTGCCGGGCTGCCTGCGATCCCGGGAAACGCCTTCTCCCAAGTACCTCAAGGGGTCTTTCACGTCAGACCTACACCCATGTCGCTTCGCCTAGGAGGGAATTCTCAATGAAAAGTTTCAGTAAAACTTTCGTGATTTCAGCCGGTCTTTCGGTGACTATGCTCGCCTGCGCCGATCCCGTCGCAGCGCAGAAACCTCATCCTGCCGGCATCATCGATCTGCCGGGAGCGATAGATGCGGATGATCCGATAGGTCCCATTTCCGACCACCCATGGCTGAATGTAAACGTGGACGGGCTCCGGGTCAGAACGGGTTGGGATGATCTTGAGATAGCGGATAATGTTTATAATTGGCCGCTGATTGACGACTGTTTAGCCAATGCCCTCACCAGCGGAAAATTTATTGGCCTCGGGGTGATTTCTGGCCTCGATGCCCCGCCGTGGCTTATGGGCGGTGTCACTTTCACGGATGCCTGGACCACAACGGATGTGGCAACGCTTACCTCATCCACTGCTAATTTTGTCACCGGGGATGTTGGCAAGGTGATCGTTTGTGACGCCTTTCCAGTGGGCACGACCATCGTTTCCATTATCAGCTCAACAGTTGCTGCGCCCGATCAAGGGGTGATGCCGGTACCGTGGGATCCGCTTGCCAAAGCTAAATGGAAGGAATTTGTGACCACTTTAGGAGCCCGGTATGACAGTAATCCGCAACTTGGATATATGGTTATGACTGGCTTTTGTCAAACCGGCGAGGCTTATCTGGCCACTGCGCAGGCTGACATTGATTTCTTTAACGCCAGTGCAATTGCCGCTGGGTATGTCCCGACCCCAGATCTGCCTGCCGGGCTGGTGGCGTGGGAGGCGACAGTCGAGGAAATCGTCGATACTTACATGACAGCGTTTCCAACAACGCCGCTTCTAATTACCGGGGCTAGGCCATATCCAGACCTTCAAGGCGGCACTAGAGCGATGAATGATATTTTTGCGTGGGGCGTAGCGACATATCCCGGCAGGTTTGGGATTATGAACTCCCAGTTGCATGCAACCTCTACCGTCGGTTATTTCCTCAACGCTGCGATCTACGCCAACTATCTGACCGAGCCGGTTGGAATTCAGTTTCTCTGCTCCACCAGTACTGACGACAATGTTGCCCGCCTAAGCAATTCTCCACCATACGGCTCCGACCCGCTTCTATCGGCTTACGATGCGATAAATAATTCGTTTACGGCAGCGGTGAATATCGGCTGCAAGTTTGCTGAGACCTATGAGGTGGATGTCGAGAACCCGGCATATCAAACGATGTTGGCGACTCAGGGAGCAGCTCTTAAATTAAACGCGTCGGCAACGCCGACGGCCGACCTCAGCGTTGCCTTAACTGATGGAAAGACTACAGTAGATGCTGGTGCGGCGGACACATACACAGTTGTGGTGAGCAACGCCGGGCCGAGTGGTGTTAGTGGCGCGGTGGTAAGCGACACTTTCCCGGCCATTTTTACCGGCGTGACCTATACCGCGACCCAGACCGGCGGCGCTTCAGGGTTCACCGCGGCTGGCAGTGGCAATATCAGCGATACAGTAACGATGCCTATTGGCAGCTCTATCACTTACAAAGCGAGCGGCACGATCAGCTCCTCAGCAACGGGCACACTTTCCGATACAGCCACTGTAACCGCTCCGAGCGACGTGGCCGATCCAAATCTCGCCAACAACAGCGCAACCGATACCGATACACTCACGAGGCATTAACAGCAGGGTAGCCACCCCGCGGTTATGGTATGTAGGATAGACATGGTTGCCTTCGCTACAGCCTAAGGCGCCAAATCTTCAGGCGAAGCGGTAACGCTGGGGAGCGTTTTGCCGATCGCCGCAGTCGTCTGCCACTTGATGCCCGTCGGACTGCACGGCGATTCATTTTCGTTGACCGTAATGTGGAAAAAGCGTTTCATTAAGCGATCAGGGTCGCGAAAATAATTCTGAAAAAATCTGCGATTTTTCTTGACCATGTCGAAGTTGTGATCTTAAATGATCGTCCAAATCATCTGAGGAAAACGCTCTTGTGAATTTACAATGACTCAAAACCGAGAAGAGCGTGAAAACATTACGCCCCCCCTTTGATATCACTCAAAAGGAATTCGCGAATTTTCTTGCATTATACTGACATCACACTCAGTATTCGGTCTTAATTATCAACGAAAGCGACTCGCATTTACAGGGAGGATCTATGAGGTTACAAACTAAAAAAGGAACTGGAAATATAATCAAATCGTCGTCGGACAGACTGATGGCGCACCTCGGCGTGCCGCTGGTGATCGCGGCTCTTATGTGTTCAGCACTCTTCGCCACCGCTGCTCAAGCGACAACCCTGCTCGATCCGAAACCGGAAGCTTCTTCGACATACTTTGGATTTTCTATCGCGGTCGTTGGGGACGTGAACGGTGACGGAGTTCCCGATCTCGCAGTTGGGACACCGTTCCAGGATGGAGATGTTGCCATTGAAAACGGGTTTGGCCCGCCCCAGGATGTGGGAAAGGTTTGGCTCATCAGCGGCGCCAATCTGGGCGTCATCACTCAGTTTAATGACCCAGCTTTTGAGCCACCCCTCCCCCCCACCCTACCAAAGTTTGGTGGTTTTTTTGGCTTTTCGGTAGCCGCTGTAGGCGATCTTAACCACGACGGTATCACGGACGTTCTCGTTGGGGTTCCGCACCACTCCAATTTCGAAGCGGACCACATAAACGCTGGTGAGGCTTTTGTGTTCAGCGGCAGAGATGGCAGAATCATCTTTACTCTTAACGACCCCGATGAGGAAGAGGGTAACAGAATGGGTTACGCCGTCGCCAGCCTGGGAGACGTTAACGGCGATGGAATTCCCGATCTGCTGGTTGGCGTCCCAAAAAAGGATGTGTCGGAAGATTTGCCTGACGTCGGATCTGCCTACATCTTCAGTGGCGCGAATGGCAGCTTCATTCGTTCATTAGATCCTCCCGCTCAAGGGGGGGCGGAGGCAAACGGCAGGTTCGGCACAGCGGTCGCGAATGCCGGGGATGTTAACGGTGATGGCGTATCCGATATTCTTATTGGCGCGCCTGGACAAGGCCGGGCTTACGTTTTTAACGGGGCGACTGGCGCGCTTATCCGCACAATACCGAGCCCGGCTGCTGAGACACTAGCTTCGTTTGGGTCCGCTGTCGCAGGCGGTCGGGATGTCAACGGCGATGGTATTCTCGACTTCGTTATTGGTGCACCGCTCCAAGGCGGTCTTGGAGGAGCAGCTTACGTTTTCAACGGCGCCAATGGAACCCTGCTCCGCACATTACGCGGCGGTCGACAGGCATTCGCCAAATTCGGCTCTTCGGTAGCTTTAATCCCAGATGTTACTGGCGACGGGCGCCCCGATATTATGGTTGGCGCCCCTGATCACAGTGTGAACGGACTGCTCAATGCGGGAGAAGCTTTTATTTTTCGCGGCAACAACGGGAAGCTGTTCAAGACAGTGACCAGCGCAATGCCTAAGGCGTTTGCCGGTTTTGGTTACGCCATAACGACGGCAGATTTCAACGGGACCCAAGAGACCGTGGTCGGGACTCCCTTTGAAGACGCAGATTTAATGGGACCAGAAGATATTGAGACTCATCTCCAGATTGGCCAAATCGAAATTCAAGAAATTCAATAAAGGGTATAAAAACTATGAAAAAACTACAATTCTCAACCTTCGCTTGCTTAGTCCTTTCCGCCGCGTTTCTACCATCGGCGTCGGCAAATCATCGAACCGGCACCATAATAGCACCAGAACTGATCGTGGCCGGCGATTTCAACCAGGATGGCAACATGGACCTGGCAGTCAATTGCACCGGATTTGATGTTGTGGCCATCTTGTTTGGAGACGGGCAGGGCGGGTTCACTTTGGGGGGACATTTTCCGGTTGATACGCTCACAAAGGGGCTTCAGGTGGGCGATGTGAACACGGATGGACATCTGGACTTGGTGAATTGCGCCACCTGGGGCTACGACGAGACTGTCCTCCTAGGAGATGGTTTAGGTTCATTCCATACGGCCAAGCCGCCAACCGAAGTTGACGGCGATGGCGAGCCGGTCCGTCTTCTTTTAAGAGACTTCAACAACGATGGCCGATTTGATATCGCAGTGAACGCGCCCGATGACTCTAAAGTCGTACTCTATTTTGGCGATGGGAAGGGGAACTTCCCTGGTCCTGACTTGGAAATAGGAGGCGTCCAGCATCCTTTCGGCATGGATTCGGCCGATCTCAACGGCGATGGAAATCTGGACATGGCGGTGGGCGGTCCCGTCAACGGCGCAGGGAACAGCAAGACCACTATCATGCTAGGCGATGGAGCCGGAGGATTCCAGATTAGCGCGTTCTCAGTCCAAGATCAGCCAACTAGTAACAAAATTGGCGACCTTACCAACGACGGTATCCCGGACATTGTCGTGGCGGGAGCGCAACCAGGCAATACTACCGGCAACTACATTTCCACTTACATTGGCAATGGCAGGGGCGGGTTTGCTCTAGGGCAGACACTGCAGTTGGGTGCGGGGAACTTAAAAGGCGACATCGCCCTTGGGGATTTCGATGAAGACGGAAACCTGGACGTAGCATATCCTCAGACCGGAATTCAGGTAGAGCGCCAGCATGGCACTAAGGTTTTCCTTTTCTTCGGCGACGGTCATGGACACTTGGCGGCGGGACCAGTTTTGACCGTTGGACAGGAACCTCACACCGTCATTGCCGTCGATGTTAACCACGACGGCCATCTGGACCTGGCTGTGTCCAACAGAACAGATGGTACAGTTTCAGTGCTCTTGGGCGATGGGCGCGGTAACTTTACCCTGTCATCGACAACGTCCGTACTTTCGCCGATTCCGTAAATCGACCGCGCTGGTGAAATCAACCAAAGTCCTCTCCCTATCGTTAGCGACGATAGCCGTCGTAGCGGTTCTTACTGGTGCCGTTACCAGTCAAGCACCTCGCAAAATGACGCTTCAGGAAAGATTTACTCCTCGAAAAGGGGCGGCGGCCGAAGGTCCAGTCCAATTTTTCTCCATGCCAGGCGGTAAAAGTGCGGTCAACAACAATACCCCCACCCGCGCACGCGAAGCCCTCACCGGTTTTGACAACCTAACCAACGGCTACTTCGAACAGGGGCCGGATTTTGACACGATCACTGAGGACAATGTCGAGCCACTTCGCTCTTTCAACGATGGCCGGTTCATCTTTGAAGAAGTTGAAACCGCCGAGGACGGTCTTGGGCCTACCTATAACGCTCAGAGCTGCAGCGCATGCCACCAGAACGTTGTCACGGGGGGCGCGAGCCAGATAGCTGAGCACCGGACTGGGCATACCTTCAATGGCCAGTTCTTCGAGTCGGCGGGCGGTTCGCTCATCCAATCGCGTGCTACATTCCCCGACATCGTGGAACATGTCCTTCCCGAGGACAGCACCAGAACTTTCCGCATGTCAACGAGCACTGTGGGTGAGGGCTATGCAGAGTGCGTGTCAGACAGCACGCTCCTTGCGATTCGAGATGCGCAGCCGCCCGATATGCAGGGCACGGCTCCCGAAGTCGCTGTTCTTGAAGGCGATGGCAGCCCCGGCGTTGGCCGGTTTGGATGGAAATGCCAGCACCGCAGTCTGTTGTCGTTTGCGAGTGATGCCTATCTCAACGAAATGGGCATCACCAGTCCTCTCTTTCCTGATGAAAATACGTCGCAAGGCCAGTTCGTCGGATTTGGCACTGCCTATGACCCGCTGCCAGAACCTGAAGACGATGGCATAGATGCTCAGGCATTCGTCAACTTTATGCGATCGACAAAGGCACCGCCGCGTGGACCGATCACGCCTGATGCGTACTTCGGTGAAAAAAAATTCAACCAGATAGGCTGCAATATTTGTCACGTTTCTTCTATTGTCACGGCGGCCGCGGGCACGCCGATCAACGGCGGCGCGTTCATCGTTCCCGACACTCTGGGCAGCAGAACCATCCATCCCTACAGCGATTTCTTGTTGCACGATATCGGCACCGGTGACGGCATACCGATTGAGCCCACCCCCGAATTCGCAGCGACAGCGAGCCAAATTCGTACCGCGCCACTTTGGGGATTTCGGACGCGCAACCGGCTGATGCATGACGGCTTGTCATTTACCGCGGACGAGAGCATTCAGCGGCATGCGGGGCAAGCCGCGAATGCGAGGGACGCGTTCAACGCACTGGGTGACTTCCAGAAAACCCAGATCTTCGATTTTCTGAACTCGCTTTAAGATCGCTTTTAGCGCCGGCGCAGTTCGGGCGCCTCAACGACTGCGGCCAGTGCGGGAAACCGCGATGGAACGCTCTCATTGCACATGGCCCTGCGGCTTTCCCGCCCGCGACCGAGATCTTTCGATTTCGATGTAACCGAAAGCGCTTTTGGACTGTCATAATATTGCAGACTTAATTCAGAATTCGTGCAGGCGTCGATATTCACTCCCTTATCGCCCCAGCAGTGGAACTACGAGACCGCCGCGCATCTCTTGAACCGTGCCGGGTTCGGAGGCACGCCCGCCGAAATCGAAGCGGCATACGGAAAGGGCCTGGAGGCGACAGTCCACGATCTGGTCGATCCAAGCGATGACTTCGCCAATGTCCCGCCACCCGCATGGGCGCATCCTCGCAAGATCGGTGAAATCCGCATGGAAATGCGGTCAAAGAAAATCTCTCCCAAGGAACGGAAAGAAAGAAAGCGCGAGTTCCATGATATGGAGGGCGAAAATATTCTCGATCTTCGACGTTGGTGGCTCGAACGAATGCTGACATCGCCCGCGCCGCTGGTCGAAAAAATGACGCTCTTCTGGCACGGCCATTTCGCAACCAGCGTGCAGAAAGTCAGGGACGGTTACTGGATGTGGTTGCAGAACGACACGCTACGGCGAAATGCGCTCGGCAACTTCGCCACCTTGACGAAAAAAATGTCACGCGATCCCGCGATGATGATTTATCTCGATCTTCAAAAAAGCCAGAAGGAACACCCAAACGAGAATTGGGCGCGCGAGTTAATGGAACTTTTCACGGTCGGGATCGGCAATTACACCGAGCAGGACATCCGCGAGTCAGCGCGAGCGTTTACTGGTTATCGCGTCAACTTGAGGACGCAGCAATTTCGGTTTGCGCCTTTCCAGCACGACGCGAGCTCGAAAACGTTCATGGACCGAAGCGGTCCGCTGGATGGAGACGACATCATCGACACGTTAATGAAGAAACCGACCTGCGCGCAGTTCATCGGCCGAAAAATCTGGCGCTATTTCGTCGAGGACGATCCGTCGCCCTAGACAGTCGACGCGGTAGCGAGTCGCCTACGCGCGCACAACTACGAAATTCGGCCCGTCTTGGGCGAAATCCTGAGTTCCGCTGAATTCTATTCCGATCGGGTGATACGAAATCAGATCAAGAGTCCGGTGCAGTTTCTAATCCAAACTGCAAAGCTACTTGAGACGCCGTTGCCATCGCCAAATATTGCGCAAAACTCGATGCGACAGATGGGCCAAATTCTCTTCGCGCCGCCAAGCGTGAAGGGCTGGGACGGCGGCAGGGCCTGGATTAACACGTCCACGCTTCTTTTTCGTTACAATTTCGCGAATTATTTGATCAACGGCGACGAGATGCTGTCGGGAGCTGAGCCGGGAAAAGAAAGAGCCCCCGATTTCGGATTTCGGCGAGGCTTAGCCCTGGGCGCGAACATTCGTCGCGATCCAATCGACGTTTCGAAATTAATTCCAGCGGAACTCCGGAAAAAGCCGCAGGAACTTGTGGCGCACTTGAGCAA
>QHNJ01000278.1 GCA_003218395.1 Verrucomicrobiota bacterium | reverse complement strand
TTTGACTTTCAGCACGTCGGCCGCCATCTTCACCATCTGTTGGATCGCCTCGCGGCTCGCTTCCATGACGGCGCGGCCCATCAAAGTGGTCGTCCGGCTCGCGCCGGTGGAGCGATCGTAAGGAGTAATCGCGGTATCCGACGAGACGACACGGACACTATCAACGGGGATGCCCAGTTCTTCCGCCGCAATCTGCGGCAGAACCGTGTGGCTGCCCTGGCCCAGCTCCGTACTGCCGGTCATGAGAGAAGCAGAGCCGTCGGCGTAAACGCGGATCGCCGTCGAAGTCAGCGGGTATGCACCGGCATCGCTGCCGGAGCAGGCGACGCCTCGCCCGCGGCCTTTCTCCAGCGGCTCTTTCCAGCCGACGGCCTTGGCGGCGATTTCCAAATCTTCCTTCAACGTGCCGTCGAAGGGGCGCATCCCGGGGAAAAATTCCTCACCGGGCTTCGCTGCGTTCATTAATCGGAACTCATAAGGATCCTTGCCGATCTTCGCCGCCAGTTCGTCGATCTGTGACTCACCGGGCAATGTGACTTGGGCGCAGCCGAAACCGCGATAAGAACTGGCCGGCACTGTATTGGTGTAAAAAGAGTAGTTATCGATCTGAACGTTGGGAATCGCATAGGGCCCGACGCAGCGGTTGGTCGATTTCTCGACGACCAACGGGCTGTTCTCGGCATAGGCGCCGGTGTTCATGTAAATCCGCGCCTGCCGAGCGATAATCTTGCCGTTGGCATCGACAGCCGTGCGCATCCAGGTGTAAGCATCGTCGCTGCGGGTGGTGAGCATCGCCTCTTCGACGGTGAGTTGCAATTTCACCGAGCGCTTCGCTTTCCAAGAACAGGCGGCGACCAGCGGTTCGATTTTCGTGTAGGACTTGCTTCCGTAGCCGCCGCCGACAAAGGGAACGATCAGGCGAACCGCGCTGACGGGTAAATTAAATACCGACTTCAAATCGTGGCGCACCATGAACGGATGCTGCGCTGATGAATAGATCGTTACGCCCTCGTCGTTGACATCGGCGATGGCGACGTAAGGCTCCATCGCGTAGGCATAGGTCATCGGAAAATAATACTCGCCCTCGACGACTGCTGCGGCTTCCTTGAAAGCCTTTTCCACGTCGCCCCACTTGAGATGATGCTCCTGACAGATATTGGTACCTTTGCCGGCGGTAACTTCTCCTTCGAATCCGCGCAGCGCGCCAGCCTCGAATTTCCTTTGATGGATCAAGGGCGCGTCCTTCTCCATTGCTTCCTGGGGCGTGAGCACCGGCTTTAATTCTTCATACTTGACGTCGATGTATTCCAGCGCTTCGAAAGCGGTGCGCTCGTCGACGGCGACAACGGCGGCTACCGGTTCGCCAGCGTAGCGGACTTTCTCGATGGCGAGCAGCGGGTGATCTTTGACGGCATGGCCGTAATAAGGATTGAGCCCTTCCAAGTTGTTTCCAGTGAGGACGCAGTATACGCCG
>QHNJ01000277.1 GCA_003218395.1 Verrucomicrobiota bacterium | reverse complement strand
ATTTAATATTTTCATACTTCACCTTTCAGCCGGAACTCCATGGCGGCCAGTGCGCAGTCGTGGGATTTTCTTCTGCTGCGGGTGAGGGTACCGGCCTTGCCACTTTTGAGGGGGCTCGGCGAGTAGAACGTCGGGGCGAACAGCCAATCAATCGCATCATAATATCCTCGCCCGAGGCGTACAGATCTGTGCTGTTGTCGCGTCGCTCGGTCGGTCGAAGATCGATGCGGATATCCTTCCTCCTCGCGGCTGGCAGCCTTTAAATTTCTTGCAACGCACCGCCTCCTATTTATGAGATCGGTTCTGCCATACAGCTAGCTTTAGGGAGCATCATAACGAACACGCCAGCTGCCGGCCTTTCGAGGCAGGTCGTCACTCCCCTCCAAGCGACCGCCTGACTCAATTGGTCGTGCAAACGAGGTTGCCATTATCGGGGTTAAGTGCCCAATAGATGCCGCTGTTCTGGCTAAAGCCGGCGAGTCGTCGGCAGCTTAGTGCCACCGACGACTGTCTCCCCCTCAAAACTCGCCTACCTGCGCGACTTGAATTGCCGCGCTCTAGGGTCCAACCGTGATCACTCCAAACAGGCCGTTTGCATAACTGTCCGGGCCCGCTGTAAAGAAGAGTTGGTTGTGCGCACCGCTGTTCGGGAAGGCATCATGGCCAAACTGCAGTGCCCAAATATTGTCCACCTGGCAGAACCGCAAACCTTTGATATGCCCGTCTTCCATCGGGGCTAATCGAGCTTCGGGATGCCCGCAGCAAACCAAGCTCCGCTGGGCGTCACACGGATAAGGAGCACGGGGCTGCCGCACTCGGCCGGCGGCGCCGGCATCAGCACATCGTCAATCCGGAAGTCGCCGTTGGCCGCCAGCGGGACACCCGTAATGTTCGTACTGAATTGGGTGAAGGGCGGCGTGGCTTCACAAATCAGCGTCGCGAACACGCTGGCGTTGCCGTTCGTGCCAATGGTATTGCCTCCGCCCAGCAGCAGGCCTCGGCCGTCGACGCGGATACGCCCGTCGACCTTCACGTCCGCTGTGAAATCGGAAATCACCCAGATTTGACCGGCAGGGTTGACGCCGCGGACAATGTTCCGAATCACGTCAGGGAAGCTGCCGTCAGGGTTGGGGGTACCCGCTACGTTAGCTACAGGAATATCACCGATGGCTCCCTTGAATCTCACCAACGTATCATCGGCTATTACCGACGAAGCCAACAATCCCCCTATGAGGACCATAAGAATAGATGCAAATAAACTCTTTTTCATAACTTCACCTCCATTTTTATTTTTGTCTTTATCTTATCGCCCGTGTCTGGCGTGATCCGCTGCCTGTGCCAGCTGGGTTAGGACAGCAAAGAACTCCGGCGTTTGACCGATGAACAGTCCGTCGGCGGTAAAGGCGTTGAGCGCGCCCGTGGCGGCGCCGTCGGTCTCGGTGGGGCGGATGATCGAGCAGATCGGGAAGGCGCGATCGAGGAAAATTGTCGGCT
>QHNJ01000276.1 GCA_003218395.1 Verrucomicrobiota bacterium | reverse complement strand
CTACGATGGATGGCAACGAAATGGGTAACAGGATGTCGGACGTCCTTTTCACAAAGTAATCCAGGGAGAGATAGAGCTTATTGTTCAGCACTCCCACATCCACCCCAATGTCCTTCTGTGAAGTCGTCTCCCATTTCAGATCGGGATTGCCGTAGCGCGAAACGAGAAATTGGTCTCCCTGCCTGCGGAGCAATGTCAGGAAGGCGTAGTTGTCGATCTCCTGGTTGCCCAATTTGCCGGTGCTGGCTCTCAGTTTCAGGTCCGATATCCATCCGACATTCTGCATGAACCTCTCATTGGACATTCTCCAGCCTACGGAGACCGAAGGGAAATACCCCCATTGATGGTTCTCTGCGAACCTGGAAGAAGCATCTGCTCTCAGATTGGCGGTCATCATGTACCGCGTATCAAAGACGTACGTGGCCGAGCCGAAGAGAGAGAAGAGTCTCCATTCAGATGCAGAACCTCCGGTGTTTTGATCGAGTGTTCCACCATAGTTGAGATACTGGAAGTTGTCCCTCACATAGTCGAATCGCTGTCTCGACCCGACAATTGCAGAGGAATAGTTGGTGATATACTCGCTGCCTGCCAGTGCACTGATCTCATGCCGTTGCAGCGCCTTGCTGTAATTCACGGTGTTGTTCCAGGTGATGGTCGTTTCCTGCCCTCTGTCTTCGTTCAACCCGGTGGGACGATTTTGACGACCGGTTCCCTGATCTAACGCGCTGCCTCCTCCGTTATCATCGCCGAAATTCTGGTTAAAGGCCTTGTTGTGCCTCAAGTTCAAATCGACCCCGAGGTTGCTCTTGAATCTCAGGGCCGATGACAAAGCGTATTCTGCGTAAATATTGCCGAACGTTTTGAAGTTATTTCTCTTGTCATTGGTGAAATACGCCAGGGCAACGGGGTTAGCGCCGAACTCGTATCGATTGTTGTTGTTATCCCAGGGCGTTGCGAAGAACGGCAAATCGGTAAATGGGTCGCTCGCCGAATACGTGGGATCACTGGGATCCTTGTAGACAGGTATGACGGGAGGCCTGATCAGGGCGTGACGGATAATGCCGGGTGCATCTCCCTTCGAGGAAAGCTTGTCCTGCATGGCATAGGAAAGCAGGAGGTTGGTTCCGATGT
>QHNJ01000298.1 GCA_003218395.1 Verrucomicrobiota bacterium | reverse complement strand
ACCGAGACAGTTCATCGGTGAGAGTTGATTGCTGAGGGGTTGGCCGGTCCTACGAAGCGAGGAGGGTCCGAACCGAAATGTCCTCGTCCACGTCGTCCCAATGAATTCCGATGCCGCGACCGATCAGGCGCCAGTTTGCGCGCTGCTGCGGGGTTGCGCGAAGAAGGCGCGGGAACCACGCCAGCGGCGTAGAAACACGGCGACCGTCTACAAGTGTAACGATTAGCTCGTCATCGGTGCATTTAGCATCGACAGCGTCTGCGACAGGTTTACTGGCCAAAGTGCTCATCCCAAGCAATGATAAACTTCTCGCAGTGTTCCGCAATAATCGAGTGTAGTTCGCGGAGTTCGGACCCGCGAAAACCGCGTGATTCGGCGAGCTCGACCGGATCGAGCCAGAATTTTGCGTATCGTTCTGCTTGTTCTACATGGACGTGGCGCGGCTCGTGACCTTCGCGACTGAAGAAGAAAAATCGAAAACCACGGACGCGCAGAATCTCTGGCATGCCGTGCGAATTCTAGGGGTGTAGCGCTGATCACCGCAAGAAAGGTACCAAAGAAAGTTGCTCTCGGCCGGACGCCGAGACCAGGTCGCCGCGGCGCCCGCTACCCAGGCGATGCGAGATCCTTCTACCCAATTGCGGCTGACACAGCCGCCGCTACAACAACGGATGACACGCGAGACGCATACGCTACCCAATCGGGAAGCTGGCAGCCGAAAGTCCGAGCCGGACTGGCACTAAGAGGCTGGCACCCGAAACGGAGTCGCCGCGGCGAGCGCTCCCCAATCACGACGCTAATGTTTCTTGTATCCGAAGAAACCGCGACGGCGGATGATCTCGGCAACTTGCGACGGCACCATCTCGTCCCAGCTTTCGTCTCCGGCGGCGATGCGCTTGAGCACGTCCCGTGAAAATATCGGCAGATATTTGGGGTTATAATTATCAAGCTGCACGAAACTTCCGCGTCCGACGAGATAGTCGTAGAGCGGTTGCAGGTCAGGTTTCACCTTCAAGGTGTGAATGGTTTCGAACTCATCCGCGGGACTTCGCTGCAGCGGATAGACGTAAACTTTCAAGTCGTTCTTAAAAAGACGCCCGAAGTTCTCAAGAATGCCGCCGGGCAATTGCGCGTAATATTTTTCGTCGAACAACTCAAAAACACTCGGCACACCCATGACGATGCCGATGCGTTCGCGCGTCCGCCAGGAGAGATAGGCGGCGAGCCGGTAATATTCGAAGTAATCGGAGATGAGCACGGTCATGCCGCAGGCGCCGAGCACCTCCGCGCGCGCGAGGAAATCGCGACGGTCAACCTCCGTGCCGCCGGCCAGCAGATTGCGCATGGTCAGTTCCATGAGGGAGAGGATGGGCTTGTCCGCCACGGCGGGGTCTTCTTTAAACTTCGCCAGCGCGCATTCCAACATGTCGAGGTTGACGTGCGTGACCGGACGAAAACTGCCGCTCAGTCCGACTTGCACGAGCTTGAGCGCCATGACGCGGTTGTCCACGTTGCGAAATTCGATTCCGCTGAGCTCGAGCATGTCGATCTCAATGCGCCTGGTAGTGAGGTTATCCAGCAACGATTCGACGAGTTCCTCCGGCACGTGACTTAAGAAAAACGCGCCATAGCAAAGATTCACCCCCACAATGCCAAGCGCTTCTTGTTGCGCCGATGCCTCTTCGTCCAGCATGCGCACGTGCATTACGATCTGGCTCGGCTGATCGTTGACCCGGCTCTGAAACTTCATCCCCATCCAGCCGTGGCACTCGTTGATGCCGCGATAGCTCCGCGCCGCCACTGTATCGGCGAAAGCGAAGAACGATGTACTTTCGCCGCGTTCCTGACTCAGCCGCTCCACGTCGAGATCAAATTCGCGGTCGAGCATCGCCTGGAGCCGGCCGCGCGAAACATACCGGTCAGCGTGGCCGTATATGGCGTCGCTGACCTTCATGTCGTAAGCCGACATGCTCTTCGCGACCGTCCCCGCCGCGCCGCCGACCCGGAAAAACCAGCGCACCACTTCCTGGCCTGCGCCGATCTCGGCAAAAGTGCCGTACCAACGCGGATCGAGATTAATCTTGAGCGCCTTGGAATGGGTATCGATCGTTGCCTCTTTCACAGCGTGAGAACAGAAGATCTACTAAACTCCTCGGCGAATGAAACGCGAGAGTGATTTCGGCGGTGCCGGGTTATTGGGCGACAAGCATTTCGGCGCTCGTCCGCCTTCGCCATTCAGCCTTCGCGTAAAGCTACGGCGAGTCGAGAGGCTGCGGCGTGACAAATGGATCGCCCGCTACACAAATGCGGCTGACACAGCTGCCACTACAACTTGCAGCCGACACGGCTGCCGCTACAGATTGCCTCTGGCTAGTCGTCTGCTAAACTGTCTTACAGATGAGGGAGACGCTCACGATTAGTTTGCCGAAGGAATTGCGGCGAGGGCTCGAAAAAATGGCGAGGGCCGAAGGGGTGACGAGCAGCGAGTACGTGCGCCGCGCTATTAAGGCCGATATCTTCCGCCGCGCGCTTCGGGCTGCTCGACGCGAACTCGTCCCTCAGGCACGCGCCAAAGGCATCTACACAGATGAAGATGTGTTCAAGATCGCCTCGTGAGAGTCGTCTTCGACACGAACGTGTTGTATTCGGCGCTCGCTGCCAAAGGCTTCTGCGAGGAAGTGCTCGATGAGGCAGCAGGCGACTGCATCACGCTCTGGTCGAATCAATTGAAACAGGAACTCGAGTCACTTCTCCTGCGGCGCTACAAGATCGGCCCGGCCACACGAGCTGCGTTGGCCGCATACGCCCATTCGGCAATTCTTCCCAATACTTAAATTTTCTTTCGTTTTGTGCGCGCGAAGACATCAGCGGTCAATCCTAGCAGAATGCGGATGAATGCGAGGAAAAGTCCGTCTCCGCGGGACGCAGAGACCAGCATGCGAGACGCACGCGCTACCCAGAAATCACAACCCGTGATCAGTCCTTCGCCCGCGGAGGCGGATCGTCCGGTGCGACGTATGCACCGATTAATCGGAACACCGTGTCACTGGAATTCTTGTAGTTGCCCTGCGAGTCGAATGCTTCCGGCGCGAAGGTCGTGGCCACGGCGATGGCAATCTTTTTGGAGGGAAGGTACGCCTCCGTCGCGCTGTAGCCGTCGAGAAGCGGGTTCTGCAGCAGCCACGATCCCGAGCGCACAATACCGATCCCGTAATTGTACCCGTTCACTTGCGTGAAGCAGGAGGGCGCGCAGTTGTCCTGCTTGCGCCCGAAGCCGAGCAGGTTCGGCGCAGTCATGGCTTCGTAGCTGGACTTCGATAACAGCGCGCCGGTGCCGACCTTCACTGCGG
>QHNJ01000063.1 GCA_003218395.1 Verrucomicrobiota bacterium | reverse complement strand
ACGATCCGACACTGTCAAAACGCCCATGGTACATTATCGCGAACAAAATGGATTTGCCCGCAGCGCGAGAGAACCTTGAAGCCCTCCAACATCGATTTCCGACTATCGAAACTGCCGCAGTTTCAGCGCAGACACATCAAGGCATGGAAAGGTTAAGCAAGAAATTAGAGAAGTGGTTGGCAAAAGTGCCGCAACCGCAAGCCATCAACCCGGGTAAGACGGATACGATTTCTTTCGGCAATTAATGGTGGACAAGTCCGGAATCCCCGACGAAACTTGGCGCTCTGTTATGGGTAGGCGGGTCATAGCAAGCTATTGCTCTAGCTTTCTCAAGCCGGAGATGCTGCACATTTATCGGCAGGTAAAGGCACTGCGCGGCGTCGACACTTTTGTCGTGACCAAGGAGGTCCAAAACGCAGAAAGATTTCCGTTCCCCGATGTCGAAGTTATTCCAAAGCGGCGCACTAACCTATTGGTGCACGGCTGGCTGAAATTCGTGGAGCGACGCCCGCCCATTGTTTATCGCGGCGAGTATCAAACGCTCGATTCATTATTGGAACGGCATGGCGCCGATCTCATGCATATCTATTTCGGCCACACCGGTGTGCACCTGCTTCCATTCATCAAGCAATGGGATAAACCATGCGTGGTGTCTTTTCATGGGGCCGATGTGGCGCATAAACAGGAGATCAAAGACTACCCGGCGAAGTTGCGCCGTCTCTTTAATGCGGTTCCGCTGGTGCTCGCCCGTTCCAAATCGCTGGCTGAGCGGCTAATCCACCTGGGCTGTCCACCCGAAAAGCTACGGATCAATCGCACTGGGATCCCGTTAGATGAGTTTCCATTTATAGATCGGCAACCGCCGTCCGACGGCAAGTGGAGAGTAGTCCAGGCGTGCCGATTGATTCCGAAAAAAGGCGTGGCGACGAGTTTGCGCGCGTTCGCGATTTTCAAGAAGGACAATCCCGAAGCGGAATTTTTCATCGCCGGTAAAGGACCTTTGCAGCCGGAACTAGAAATGCTCGCCGCCGGGCTTGGGATTTTCAAAAACGTACACTTTGTCGGATTTCTGTCGCAACCGAAGCTGCGGGAGCTTTACGCGAGTTCACACCTGTTTTTGCACCCGAGCGAAACATCGCCGAATCAAGACCAGGAGGGAGTGCCGAACTCGATTTTGGAAGGGATGGCGACCGGATTGCCCGTGGCTGGGACGCGGCACGGCGGAATTCCGGAGGCGGTCGATCACGGCCGCACGGGGTTGCTGGTGCCTGAAGAGGATCACGTCGCCTTAGCGAACGCCATGCAGGAAATCACACACTCACCTGGCCTCCTGGCGGAGATGGGATTGCGCGCGCGTGCCGCAGTGATCGATCGATTTGAACAGGACGCACAAGTCGATCTGCTCGAATCGTTCTACGAGGAAGCGATCGCCATGAATGGCGCGGCCGAGCCCGCAAAATCCAAGCCGATAAGCCAACTCGCTCCGCAGTTCGCCGAGGGGGTGCCGGCAGAATAGAGATCGTACCAAGAATTCTGTTTGTCATTTAGGCAAAACGCGCTTTGGTATGCGCGACGCAAGCGTCCCCTTGTGTTGAGTGCTCTGGCCCACGCCGCCGTCGCACCGACTAAAAAGGTTGGGCCGCCGCATTTCTACGAACCGAATGCAGCACTGTACTTTTCCACGTTTATCATTGTCGATTTTCGCGCTCTGTTGCGGTTGTATTTTTGCAGCGTCGACAATCGTGGCCGAGCCGGCAGTGCCCGGGCCAGAAAAATCCGAAATGCTGCCTTTGCGGCCGGCTGAGCTTGTTCATATCGGCAAGTTTACGATCACCAACTCGATGCTGGTGACCTGGGCAGTGGCGGCGGGAATTATCATTTTCGCGCAGTTAGCAATGCGTAACATCAAGCCGGTTCCAAGCGGAGCGCAGAATTTTTGGGAATGGCTGGTGCAAAGCCTTTACGAGTTTCTTGAGAACATCATCGGTCGCGATCTGGTCAAAAAGACGTTTTGGTTTTTCGCCACGATCTTCATCTTCATTTTGTTCGTGAATTGGTTCGGCCTCATTCCGGGCGTCGGAACGATTGGCTGGGGACATTATGATCCAGCAACAGGCGCCTTTCATGTCGATCGGCCGCTTCTGCGCGGCGGCAACGCCGATCTCAATATGACGACAGCGATGGCCGCAATTTTCTTCATGCTCTGGTTTGTTTGGGCGATTCAAGCCCAAGGCGTCGGCGGATTCTTGCTCCATCTCTTCGGACCAAAGGGCGAGACTTCGGGAATCGTGAAAATACTGATGATCATTATTTTCTTCATGGTGGGCTGGCTTGAGGTCGTCTCGATTTTGTTTCGTCCAATCGCTCTCAGCTTTCGACTGTTTGGAAACATTTATGCAGGAGAAAGTATCATTGAAGCTTTATCGAACATGGTGCCTTTGCTGTCGTGGCTGATTCCGATTCCGTTTTATTTTTTGGAGGTCCTGGTAGGATTTGTACAGGCGCTCGTTTTTATGTTGTTGACGGCCATTTTTACGCTGTTGATTGCAGAACACGGACCGGAGAAGGCACATTGAAATTTGAGCGGTCTCGGAACGGGATCGCTAAACTAACCACAAAGCAAAAAAACTATGATGTTACCACTATTGGCAGAATTGAGCGGAAGCATTCACGTCGGTCTCGCCGCGATGGGCGTAGGAATCGGTATCGGCCTAACGGGTCTGGGGATGACGACGGCAGTCGGTCGCAACCCTGGCGCTTTTACGCCAGTCCTCGTGCATGGAATTCTCGCAATCGCGCTGACAGAGGCGATTGTTTTCTACGCCCTTTATCTTCTTGCCCATTAGTTCTTTTCAGCTCGGAGGCGATTGCCGCCGCGCTTGAAGTTTAATCATGAATGTGATGATTGCCGCCGCGAGCGGAGGTTTTACCGCCATGGTACGCGATACGGCCGAGACCTTCGGCTGGAATCCGTGGCTCTTTTTGTCGCAAGTAATCAGCTTCGTGATTGTCGCATTATTGCTGCGTCGTTTTGCTTACAAACCGATTTTGGCGGTTCTCGAAGAACGTCGGCGACAAATCGAGAAAGCCCAATTTAACGCGGAGAAAATCAAGAGACAACTGGCCGAAGCCGAACAGCGGTATGCGGAAATTTTGACAAGGGCAAATGCCGAGGCGCAAAAGATGATCGATGAAGCGCGTGAAAGCAGCGCGCATCTGGCCGAGCGCAAGCAGCAGGAAGCGATTGCGGCGGCGGAGCAAATCATTGCCAAAGCGCGCGAAGCCAGCGCGATCGAGCACGAGCGCACAATGGAATCTTTGAAGCGCGAACTGGGGCGGCTGGTTGTAGATACAACCGCAAAGGTTACGGGCAAAGTGCTTACGGCCGAGGACCAGCAGCGGTTGCAGGAAGAAACAGCCCGTCAACTCGCTTCGTAGCGAGCATCCCTTGCGATAATGAAGATCAACAAGGAAGTCCGCCAGCTTTCCCGTGAAATGCTTCGAGCGAGTTTCACTGACGGCCAGCTCGATTCCGGCCGCATCGCATCGCTCGTCGACTCGCTCATCGCGAGAAAACCTCGCAATTACACCAACGTCCTGAAAAATTACAGGCGTCTGCTTCGACTCGAAGTGGAAAAACGCCACGCCCGAATCGAAACCGTGAGCGAGGTGGATCGTGAAACCAGTTTGACGCTTGTCGCGAATCTGAAGAAAAAATATGGCAGCGACCTGACGACTGAGTTCGTCGTCAACCCTCAGCTTCTTGGCGGAATGCGCATTCGGGTCGGCAGCGACGTTTGGGATGGAACTGTGCGCAATCGGCTCGAACAACTTCAGCAACAACTTTAATCAATCAAAATCATGAGCAGCATACTCGAAGAGATCGAAACTAAAATTGAGGGGCTAAAAACATCGACAACGAAAACCAATGTAGGGGTCGTGCGTGAGACCGGCGATGGAGTCGCGCGCATCGAAGGCCTTAGCGACGTCATGCTCAACGAGATGATCGAGTTTCCAAACGGAGTATTCGGTCTCGCATTGAACCTCGAAGAAACTGAAGTGGGCGCCATTTTGCTGGGCGAAACCACAAAGATCGCGGAAGGCGACGAGGTACGAACGACAGGGAAACTATTGCAGGTTCCAGTCGGCAAAGCATTGCTTGGGCGTGTTGTTAATATCTTGGGCCAGCCGTTGGATGGAAAAGGTCCAGTAAAGACTGACGCGTTTTATCCTCTTGAAAAAATTGCGCCCGGCGTGATCAGACGCCGCAGCGTGAATCAACCGGTGCAAACCGGCATTATGGCGATTGATGCGATGATTCCGATTGGCCGCGGACAGCGGGAGCTGATTATCGGCGACCGCGCGACTGGCAAAAGCACAATTGCCATCGACACCATCATCAGCCAGGCGCGCTTGAACAAGGCTGGTGAGGATCAAGGCGACAACAATTATCGGCCGCTCTATTGCATCTACGTCGCGATCGGTCAGAAAAATTCCAACGTAGCGCGCGCTCTCGCGGTTCTCGAAAAGGAAGGCGCCATGCCATATACGACGATCATCTCGGCACCAGCGTCGGACACCGCTACCAACCAGTACCTGGCACCATTCGCCGGGGCGGCCATGGGCGAGTGGTTCATGGATAATGGAATGGATGCGCTCATCGTTTTCGACGATCTGTCGAAGCATGCGGTCGCCTATCGGCAGGTTTCGCTCGTGCTGAAGCGGCCATCTGGGCGTGAAGCCTATCCAGGCGACGTGTTTTATTTGCATTCACGTCTGCTCGAGCGCAGCGCACGCATGGCCGAGGATTTCGGTGGCGGATCGCTCACTGCGTTGCCGATTATTGAAACGCAAGCTGGCGACGTTTCCGCTTATATTCCGACAAACGTGATCTCGATCACGGACGGTCAGATTTATCTCGAGACCGATCTGTTTTATCAGGGCATTCGGCCAGCCATTTCGGTTGGGTTATCTGTAAGCCGGGTTGGTTCAGCGGCGCAGATCAAGGCCATCAAACAGGTGGCCGGCAAAGTGAAGCTTGATCTGGCGCAATTCCGGGAGTTGGCTGCGTTTGCGCAATTTGGTTCCGATCTGGACGCGGCGACGAGAGCGCGACTCGATCGAGGCCAACGTATTGTCGAGCTTTTTAAGCAAAAACAGTACAACCCAATCCCGGTGGAAGAACAGGTCGCCGTGATGTGGGCGATGCAAAACGGCTATGTCGATCCTGTTCCCGTCGAGCGCGTCAAGGAGTTCCAGCTAAAACTTCAGGATTGGCTGCAAACGCGCAAAGAAGGATTGCTCCGAGCGATTCGCGAGAAAAAGGAGCTCGATAAAGACCTCGAGTCGCAATTGAAAGCGACGCTCGATGAATTCAAGACCACCTGGCGGTGACCAGAGCAAGGGAACACTTTAACAAATGGCGAACACCCAGGACATACGGCGCCGGATCAAATCGATTCGCAACACCGCGCAGATTACCAAAGCGATGCAAATGGTGGCGGCTTCCAAGATGCGCAAAGCGCAGCAGCATGCGCTTGCCGGACGGCCGTACGCCGCTTTGATGAATAAAGTTCTCGTTTCGTTGCAAAAGCGGACGGATCCAAAGTTGCATCCGCTTTTGGAAATCCGGCCGCTTAAGAAGGAACTGGTCCTGATCATCAGCACCGACAAGGGCCTGTGCGGCGCATTGAACACGAATCTTTTTCGCGAGACCGCGAACTTTAACCAGGCCAAAACAGCCTTCGTCGTCACTGGCAAAAAGGCACGACAGTTCATCGCGCGCACCAAACGCGAGTTGCTAGCCGATTTCGAATTGAAGGACTCGCCGAGCTTTGTCGAAACTAAACCTGTCTCGAAATTTTGTACCGAAAAATTTCTGAGTCGCGAGGTCGAGAACGTCTCCGTGCTCTACACCCATTTCATCAACACGATCAACCAACGCGCGGTTGTACAGACGTTGCTGCCAATCAGTGGCTTCGACTTACCCAAGGATGAACCCAGTGAAGGCGCGAAGGAACATGTCGATCCCATGATTGGCTATGTCTTCGAGCCAAATGCCGAGACAGTTCTTGATGTGATGCTGCCCTACTATCTTCAATATCAGGTTTTCCAAATGATCCTCGACGCGCGCGCCTCCGAGCACAGCGCGCGCATGGTCGCGATGAAGAACGCGACCGACAACGCGAACGAGTTCATCAAGGATCTCACTCTCGAATACAACAAGATGCGCCAGGCCGGTATTACCACTGAGCTGCTCGAGATCGCTACCGCGCAAATGGCGCTCTCTTAATCAATTTTATGAACACAGGAAACATCGTTCAAATCATCGGTCCCGTTGTGGACGTGGAATTTCCGCACGGGAATGGGTTACCAAAAATCTATAACGCGCTCGAAATCGAGTACGAAGTGAATGGCAACCCGATGAAGCTCACCCTCGAAGTCCAGCAGCACCTCGGTGAAAACTGGGTCCGCTCGATCGCTATGTCTTCTACCGAAGGATTGAAGCGCGGGATGAGTGTCACCGATACTGGCGGGCCAATCACGGTTCCAGTCGGAGAAGCTGTGCTCGGCCGGCTTTTCAACGTGACGGGCGACCCAGTCGATAATCGTGGTCCGGTAAAATTTGAAAAACGTTATCCGATCCACCGTCCCGCGCCATCGTTAACCGAACAGGACACAAAGGTGCAGATCCTCGAGACGGGAATCAAGGTCATCGATCTGGTTTGTCCGTTTTCAAAAGGCGGCAAGGTCGGTGCGTTTGGTGGCGCTGGCGTCGGCAAGACCGTTATCATCCAGGAATTGATCAACAACATAGCCATGAAGCACGGTGGCGTCTCCATGTTTGCGGGTGTAGGCGAGCGCTCGCGTGAAGGTAACGACCTTTACAAGGAAATGAGTGAAGCAGGCGTCATCGACCAAAAAGATTTGTCGAAGTCGAAAGTCGGGATGGTTTTCGGCCAGATGAACGAGCCGCCAGGCGCGCGCTTGCGTGTCGGACTTTCAGCGCTGGCTATGACCGAATTTTTCCGGGACGAACGCAACCAGGACGTGCTACTGTTCATCGACAATATCTTCCGATTTTCCCAGGCGGGCTCAGAAGTATCGGCGTTGCTCGGTCGCACTCCTTCCGCCGTTGGTTATCAACCGACGCTCGCCGCTGAGATGGGCGACTTACAAGAAAGAATTACATCCACAAACAAAGGATCGATTACATCATTTCAGGCGGTTTACGTGCCCGCCGACGATCTCACCGATCCCGCGCCGGCGAATACGTTTGCGCATCTGGATTCGAC
>QHNJ01000297.1 GCA_003218395.1 Verrucomicrobiota bacterium | reverse complement strand
CAAATTTCTTTGCGAACTGAATTCCCAAATGGCCAAGCCCGCCGATTCCCTGAATGGCGACAAGGTCGCTTGGAAACGCGCCGCTATGACGGAGGGCATTGAATGTAGTAATTCCGGCGCACATCAGCGGCGCGGCCTCGGCGGCATCAAGTGATTCGGGAACGCGAGCCAACGCTTCGATAGGCGCAATCATAAACTCCTGGTAGCCCCCATCGTAGCTGACTCCGGAAACCTGCCCATTCGCGCAGTTAACGAAATCGCCTCTCCTGCACGCGGGACAAGTGCCATCCTGGCCGCCATGCCAGCCGACGCCGACCCGTTCACCCTTCCTCCAGCCCTTTGCACCCGCGCCGACCTCGTCGATGACGCCAATCACTTCGTGTCCGGGCACGCGTGGATACGACATCCCGGGAAAGAGGCCGTCCTTTGTGGCTACATCGCTGTGACAGACTCCACACGCTTGAACCCGAATCCTGACTTGTCCCGAGCCGGGCTCCGGAATTTCACGTTCGACGACTTCGAAGTCCGCTCCCGGCTTCGGTACTTGCACCGCTTTCATTTTTGCCATGTGCTGTTCCCTCCGTTTGCTCATACAACTGCAAATGCCGCTGACAAGGCGCAAAGGCCTACAGTTTCGACTAGCTCGCAACTGCCTCGTTGATTACCTCGGCCACTTTGTTCGGCTGCGACAACATCACGACGTGGCTGGAAGAAAGAACCGTGGTTGTCGCGTTCATCTGCTTGGCCATGCTCTTCTCCTGCTCGGGGGCGATCATCCTGTCGTTGGTGGCGACGATGTACCAGGTCGGCTTTTCACGCCATGCAGCAGAAGTAGGCTTCGCATTGAAAATAGACCCAGCGGTCTGTGGCTGGGCAGTCACGAGCCGTGCCTTTTCTTCCTTGGTAAGATCCTGCGCGAAATCCTGCTCGATTCCTTCCGGCGAAAGCAAAAGAAACCCGTCAGCTTGAGGAACCAACATGTCCAGGCCTGCCGGTTTTGGGAAATTGATGCTGATATCGGTGATGGACTGACCAGCATCGGGAGCGAAGGCAGCAGCATAAACAAGTCCGACCACCTGGGGATCGTTGCCGGCTTCCGTGATGACCACGCCGCCGTAGGAGTGGCCAACCAGAATCACCGGACCCTGTTGAGCGGCGATCGCTCGCCTGGTCGCGGCTACGTCATCCGCGAAAGACGTGAGCGGTATTGCAACGGGTGTAACCTGCAGACCTTTGGCCTGCAGCAGCGGGATGACCTTCGACCAACTCGAACTGTCAGCGAAAGCGCCGTGAACAAGAACCACGTTCTTGACGGGCCGAGAGGTATTGCTTTGTGCCATGGTCGGACCTCCTAGTTCGTGTGATTGAAATCCAATAGAACCTTGCCGCCACGCTGGG
>QHNJ01000296.1 GCA_003218395.1 Verrucomicrobiota bacterium | reverse complement strand
CACCTATAGGCAAGCCTTTTTGCGCTCGCTCGGGACTGTCGTGTCGGTCGCGCCTTTGGGATTGGGTTTCCTGTGGATTATTTGGAGCCGAGAAAAAAGAGGTTGGCACGATTTCTTGGCCCGGACATGGGTCATTCGTGATTGAGGGTTGAGACACGAGGCTTTCTCTATGCAAGTTCTGAAGATCGGGGTGGTCATGGATCCAGTCGATAAGATCAATATCGACAAGGACACGACCTTCGTGCTGATGCTGGAAGCACAGCAGCGCGGCCATGAAGTCTACTACATGGAACTGGATGACTTGTTCATTCGTGGCGGCGCGCCTTATGGCGATTTCCGCCGCCTCCACGTCGCCCGCGCCATGCCCCACTACAAGTTGGGCGAGTTAAGCACGGGCGCGCTAGAGGACTTCGACGCCATCCTCATGCGCAAAGATCCACCCTTCGATATGAAGTTTTTTTTCGCCACCCATCTGCTCAGCCTGGTGAACGAGCAAAAGTGCTTCGTCATGAATCATCCCAAAGGACTGCGCGAGGCGAACGAGAAACTCTACGCATTGCGTTTTCCCGAGCAGATTCCGCAGACGCTCGTCAGCAGCGACATGGAACGGTTGAAGGAATTCATGCGGGAGCTAGGGGGAGAGATGATCATCAAGCCGCTGGACGGTTCCGGCGGCAGCGGCGTTTTTTACATCAATCAGCAAGACCGGAACACCAACGCCATCTTGGAGGCGGCGACCGAAAACGGGCGGAAGTTTGTCATGGGACAGCGCTATCTACCGGAGATCCGCGATGGCGATAAGCGGATCATCGTTCTCAACGGCGACCTTCTCGGTGCGGTGCTCCGGGTTCCGCTGGAGACCGAGAACCGCGGAAACATTCATGTCGGCGCAAAGTGCGTGCAGACGGATTTAACGGCGAGAGATTTAGAGATTTGCCAGGCTCTCGCACCGCTTCTCATCGGCGACGGCCTTTATTTTGTCGGCTTGGACGTGATTGGGGGATTTCTAACCGAGGTAAACGTCACCAGTCCGACGGGAATTCAAGAGATCAACGCTCTGAACGGCGTTCATCTCGAAAGTCAGGTGATCGACTTCATCGAACGGGAGGCCGAAAAAAGACGGGAAAGCTAGGAGAATCTTGACTCGCATCTGCTTTTAAGCAATATTTCAAATTCCATTTCATTTTAATCTTCCGGCCAGGTAGCTCAGTCGGTAGAGCAGAGGACTGAAAATCCTCGT
>QHNJ01000295.1 GCA_003218395.1 Verrucomicrobiota bacterium | reverse complement strand
CTGTTGTTGGAGATTTTCCTACAGCTTGCCCATTTAAAAAACGCATTTGTAACAATTTGAGGAGTTTTCGAGAACAATCTCGGCCACTTTGGTCTGGCACATTCTTTGGGTAAGCGCATTGAATAGATAAATAGATTAAATAGGACCATTTAGAGAGGGGGCGATTTCAATGGCTCCGTTGAACCGTTCTCCACTAGTCTATCTGTTCACCGTCGCGTTAGGCCTGGCCACCCTAACCGGCTGTGCTTTGGAGACACGACCTACCCTGGACGAAGTACGATCCGGGAGAGTCCGGGGGCAGGTCACCGAAGACACTGCCTTACAACCTGGGGAGATTCGCGCTGAGGTGATCGAGGTCGACCCGGCGAAGCAGGAGATTCGTGTACAGCCCGATAACGGGGGCAGGCGTGTGTTGCTATATGACCGCACTGCCACGAGAGTCGTATATCACGGTTGGAGTTATGCGCCCGAGCAGCTGGAATCGGGCGATCTGATAGCTTTCCGGACCGGACCGCGGCGCAGCGATGATATCGAGACGATTCGTATTGAAACTCCTGTCCAAACTCGAACCGGGCCCATAGGAGCGCGGCGTGATCCGCTGCCGCCAAGATCCGATGTCGTAGAAGGAACCGTCGAGAGAATTGAGTACGACACCGGCGTTTTCGACGTCCGACCGCGGACCGGCCGAATGGTTACGGTGTCGGTCCCTTACAATGCCAGGCCGGCCGATGTCGACAACTTCCGGCGTCTCCGTCGAGGCGATTACGTGAGAGTCGAAGGCCGGTTTACCAATCCCGATAATTTGCAACTGCAAGCTTTTTTGTCGCCGCGATGAAAACGTAATGAGCCGTTTGTGTCTCGCTGGCGCAATTACGCAATTCACATTGCGTCAGCGGGCTGAGACCCGATTGAAAAAGGCGCGACGAAATGGCGGACGAAATCGCCGCAAATCCGGAACAGCCGGCTGATGCTCCAGCAGAATTACTGAGCGCGGAACCGAAACCCAGCGACGCGACTGCATTGTATACGCGGGACACGGCACTTCTACACGTATCCAGGAGAAGTAGTTTCCTAATGGAAGTTCTCCTTTGGGCCGTCTGGATTCCTGCGAGTTTGATATTACTCTTGTTCGTGCTGGAACACTTCATCCTTGCGGAAGCTTTGTTTTAGCGCTCAAGACAACAACTGGAGTCGTCGTTTGTCTCGGCCCCGAGAAGCCGGTGCTCTTTGTGCACCAGCCGTGGCCGGGACGTAGTGCAGCCATCCGGCCGGCTAGGATTGACGCGATAGAACAAAAGGACGTTCACTTATGAAAAGCTTAATATTGACAATGTCATTCACCTTCGTGCTGATTTCCAATTCCTACATTGATGCAGCAGAATCCCAGGCTGACACCGCAAAAGTGAGACCGGGTGATTCAGAGCAGGTAAGTAAGGACCCGCAAAAAGAGGAATACCAGAACAGCATTGACAAACAATTGGCCGAACTCCGCGAACGCCTGAGAACGCTCAAAGCTAAGGCTGAAAAGGCGGGAGAGAAGGCCAAGCTCAAGTTTCAGGAAGCCTCAAAAGAATTCGAGAGGCAGATGGCCACGGCGAAGCAAAATTTTGAGAAGATTAAAGCTGAAGGCGCGAAAACCTGGAATGAAGCCAGAGAAAAAATGGATGCGCTAATGAAAGAATTGGAGAGATCCTACGAGCGGCTCGCTGAGCGATGGAATAAATCGTCTGATAATAAATCGCCCGATAAAGGCTAATCCGTTTTAGACCCCGTCCCGTACTATTGCATTCATTTCCAGCGAGCTGATAATCGTTCGTCCCCCAAAGCTTAATTTCCTTCACCCACTTTCGCCCCTGTTTTGTCGTGGCGCTTTGATTTCAAATTTCGCAAAGTATGTCCCTTGACCCGCGCACTAGACCGCGGATATGG
>QHNJ01000294.1 GCA_003218395.1 Verrucomicrobiota bacterium | reverse complement strand
CCCATCCCGAATTCGAGGTGCTGGAACCCGACGGCGATCAGGAGCTGCAAAAAATTCTCCCGGTTTATCTACGCCCAGGCGGGTTATCGCTTAGCCTGATGCGAAAATGGATCGGCCACGCTTTGGCCGAATACGGCTCGCTTATTCCCAGCTATTTGCCTCCTCCGACCATGAAACGGCAGGGTCTGATAAGTCTGACGCAAGCGTTGGCGCAGTTGCATCAACCTGATGCCCAGGCCGATCCGTCCGCGTTGAACGACGGTTCTTCCGTAGCGCACCGCTCGATCCTCTTCGACGAGCTTTTCTATCTCCAACTTGGCTTAGGGCTGAGAAAAAAATCACGCAGCGAAAGCGAGGGCGCTATCTTCACCCGGCAGAGCAAAGATCTGGCTGCCGCGATGGAGGGATTGCTGCCGTTCACGCTCACCCGGGCGCAAATTCGGGTACTGGGAGAAATCTACAAAGACATGGAATCTTCCCGCGCGATGCAGCGCCTGATGCAGGGAGACGTCGGTTCGGGCAAAACCATGGTCGCTTGGTTCGCCTCTCTGCGCGCCATTGAGAACGGCTACCAAGCGGTTTGGATGGCGCCGACGGAGCTGCTCGCCGAACAGCATTACCGGAGCGTGAATCGTTTCAGCAATGCCTTAGGAATCAATGCGGCGCTTTTGACGGCGTCGCAGCCGGCCAAAGAGCGGAAATCAATTTTAGACCGCATCGGCCGCGGCGAGATCCAGTTGATCGTCGGCACCCACGCGCTCATTCAGGAAGGAGTTCAGATTCCTCAAATGGGGCTGGGAGTTGTCGATGAGCAGCATCGGTTCGGCGTCCT
>QHNJ01000293.1 GCA_003218395.1 Verrucomicrobiota bacterium | reverse complement strand
GCGCCAATTATGTCTCGACGGCGCTGCTTTTCATGTATCACCATCCGCAAATCGGACCGAAGTTTCTCGAGCGATTCTACGGCGACATGGAGCTGACTTACTTCAGCGACTTTCGCCAGGGAACGGATTGGCTCGCTGGGGGAAAATACCCGCTCTGTTTTCTCTGCAGATTGCGACGGGCGATGGAGCAAGGTCTTCCTGTCTCCGAAGTCAGTCCTTATCATTTCAAAGAAGCGCCGGGGATCGGCTCCAATAATGGCGCCATCGTGCTGATGAACTCGCAGCCGCACCCCAACGCGGCCCGGGTCTTTATCAACTGGTACCTGTCGCGCGATGGCCAGATCGCTTTTAGACAAGCCAACAATACGGTGGAGGACGAAACGACCACGTCATTGCGCGAGGATCTACCGCTGAACGTCGTGCCGGAGGCGGCGCGCCGGCGCAAAGACGTCGACTACATAGAAATCAGCCGGCACGATTGGATGGAATGGAAACCTGTTGGGGATCTGATTAACGCTGCGCGGCAAAAATCAGGCAAGTGACGGTAGCTGGGGCTTCGGCTACCGTCATCCTGAGCAAAGCGAAGGATCTCTACGGGGAATCGTTCAGTTTTGGATTTTCGATTTTGGATTTTAGATTAGGGAGACAGAGAATCAGCAGGCGGAAGTGAAGAGGCGCTGCCGAAGGAGGGATCAACATGGCATCCACTGAAAAGGTAACGATAGAGCGCATCGATCACGGCGTCGTGCCCAGTAATGACCTCGGCCGCGCCCACCGCTTCTGGGGGAGTTTCATGGGCGGTGAGATCGATCATCTTACGAATTTAAACCTCCGCGGGCTCAACCGGGAAGTGCCGCAGATCATTTTTTACACTCTGGCCAATCACAAAGGTTGGGGGATTGCGCTCCAGGATTTTCCAATTTCTTCCACGCCGTCGCGTCAACTGGAGGGCGTCGTCTACGGCTTCGAAGTCGCGGCGGAGAATTTGGCTCCCGTGACCCGCGCTGCCGAAGAGAGGAAACTTAAGTGGCATGGCCCGGTCGAGTATCCTTCGCCCTGTCCGATTAAGGAATCGCTTTTCCTACTCGATCCCGACGGCAACACGGTGGAGCTTTCAATCCGTCGCGACCCGTCGAGGGAGCCGCCGCAAGGAAAAATCGTGCCGCTACGCCGGATCAGCCATGTGCGCGTGGAGGTCACGGACCTGGAACAGGGAAGAAACTGGTACCGCGATACCTTCGGCCTGACGGAGGACAAGCAGGTGCCGGGCGATAAACAGTTCACCCTCATGGTACCAAACTCAGGCCAACTCGTGATCCTGCGCAAAGTCGATCAAGTCGCTGAGCGGAGCACGCGCGCGA
>QHNJ01000292.1 GCA_003218395.1 Verrucomicrobiota bacterium | reverse complement strand
CGTTGAAATCGTGTTCCGCGAGGTACTCGATGCACTTGGCGAGCTTTTGCTTTGCCTCAGCGGCGTAGGGTGACTTCGGGTGGTTGTTGATAACGGTTTCAAAGTGACCCTTCGCGATTTCGGTATTTTTCTGGTCGCGGTCCGTAGAGGTAAATTGGTCGAAGTGCGCGAGTCCCAGTCGGTAAATTACCAAGGGGATGTTCTCGTTGCTTGGGTGCAACGATTGAAACTCTTGAAAGGCAGTAATCGCTTCAGGGTACTGCTGATTAAGATAATAGGATTCAGCAAGCTTCAGCTCGGCGTCGATCGCTTGCGGGGCAAACGGAAATTCCTGTTTGATTCTGGTAAACTGATCCGCCGCCGCGGCATATTTCTTATTGTTGAACAATGCCATCCCGCGGTTGAAAACCGCGTCCGCGTTAGGGTCCGGTTTCGCCGTCGATGACCAGGGCATCGAGATCGAGGGGAGTTCGGGTAGCGGGAGTGACGAGCAACCGGCAACAAACGTTAGCGAGCTTAGGCCGAGA
>QHNJ01000291.1 GCA_003218395.1 Verrucomicrobiota bacterium | reverse complement strand
CATTTTTGGACCTGAAGGCCTCGATTGGTCAGGATGCGAGCTTGACCTTCAGAGGTGGCCGGCAAGAGATTACATTCGGAGGGGCCCGGCTAGTTGACGTACGCGAGGGCCCGAATGTCCGCTTGAGCTTCGATGGTGGACGAGTCTTCTATGAATCACCAGCACTTCGCATCGATGCCTTCGGCGTTGCCCCCGTCGTTGCAGAACGTGGCGTCTTCGACGACCGCAGCATTGGGCGAGAAGCGTTCCCCGGCAAAGCCTTCTGGGGTCTTTATAGTGTCATTCCCGTCGGCGCCGTTCCTGGACTCCATACTGATCTCTACTATCTCGGCCTCATTCGCGAGCAGGCGCCGTACGATTCCGGCGTCGCCAATGAGAGGCGGCACTCTCTGGGTGCACGCTTCTGGGGTCGAGCCGAGGCCTGGGACTGCGATATCGAAGGGGTGTTTCAGTTTGGAGACTTTGGCTCAAGGAACATACGTGCGTGGACCGTGGCTTCTAACACCGGCTATACCCTTGCGAGCCTCTGGGCGGAGCCGCGGCTGGGATTGCAAGCCGACGTCGCGAGCGGCGGCGGTCCGGGCAAAACACTCAAGACCTTCAATCCTCTCTTTCCGAAATTCGCGTATTTCACGGAAGCCTCGATCAACTCACCCATCAACTTCATCGATGTCTTCCCGTCGGTGACCGTTCAGCCATTGAAGAACTTCGCCTTCAGAGTTGGCGTTGACGTGCTCTGGCGCTACAGCATCCGGGACGGTTTTTACCAGCCGCCCGGGGTTCCGCTCGTGCCCGGCTCCGCGAACAAGAAGCGTTTTCTCGGTCCGCAGTCCAATCTCCAAGCAGAATGGCAGGCGACCTCACATATCTCTGTCAACGCCGCCTATGTTCACTTTCTGACAAAAGGATTTCTCCAAGCGGCAGGTGCGAAAGACATCGACTTTCTGGGCCTCTGGGCGTCATATAAATTCTGAGGCAGCCGTGAGTCAACGTTCACTCGACAACACTTCCCAACCTGAATCATTGGCGCGCCCAGGCGTTTCCGCATGGGAGCCGCTTCGAGAGCCGGTCTTTCGCGCTCTCTGGATCGCGTCGCTGACCTCCAATATCGGTACGTGGATGCAGAATGTCGGCGCCGCGTGGCTGATGACTTCTCTCACGCCCTCGCCTGTCGTGGTTGCGCTTGTACAGGCGGCAACGAGCCTGCCGGTTTTTCTGGTTGGATTACCTGCCGGAGCGCTGGCTGACATCGTCGATCGCCGCCGGCTGCTCATCGTGAGTCAAGGTTGGATGTTGCTCTCTGCCGCCGCCCTCGGCGTACTGACTCTGATCGGGTTCATGTCACCCTGGATACTACTCGCGCTCACGTTTGCTCTTGGTTTAGGTGCGGCTATGAACACGCCGGCATGGCAGGCGATTGTTCCGGAAGTCGTCTCGCCTTCCGAACTGCAGGAGGCGGTAGCGCTAAA
>QHNJ01000290.1 GCA_003218395.1 Verrucomicrobiota bacterium | reverse complement strand
CCCTGGGCGCGATATTTTCCCCACGCTTGATCGAGATAGAGCAGCATGACCACGCCGGTCTCGGCGTCGATTCCGGCGAGGGCGATGAGTCCGACCCATACTGCGACGCTCATGTTGTAGCCGAGCAAATAAAGCAGCCAAAATGCGCCGATAAGCGAGAACGGCACCGTCAGCAATACGATGAGCGTTCTGATTACCGACCGCGTGCTGATGTAGATGAGCAGGAAAATAATCAGCAGCGTGAATGGGACCACGATCTTGAGTCGTTGTAACGCTTCCTGAAGATATTGAAATTGTCCGGCCCACTGAATGTAATATCCTGCTGGGAACTGAATCCGCTGCGCGAGCCGCTGCGACGCAGCGCGGACGTAGCCGTCGATATCGCTCGTAGTGATGTCGACAAACACGAAGCCGACCGGTTTACCATCTTCGCTGCGCACTTCGGGCGGGCCAGTTTTGTAACGGATATCGGTAAGGAGCGAGATGGGCACCTGCGCGCCAGTCGGCGTTGGAACGAGCACGCGTTTGAGCGCGTCGATGTCCTGGCGAAAATCGCGCGCGTATCGCGTGTTGACCGGATAACGCTCGCGGCCTTCCACGGTGGTTGTGATGTTTTTGCCGCCGATGGCTGATTCGATGATGTCATTCACATCGCCGACTTTGAGGCCGTAGCGCGCGGCGGCTTCGCGGTTGACAGTGAAATCGAGAAAATAACCGCCGACGGTGCGCTCGGCGAACGCGCTGCGTGTATTGGGCACATCAGCCAGCTCGCGCTCGATTTGCACCGCGAGCTTCTGGATTTCGCCTAGATCAGGCCCGAAAACTTTTACGCCCAGCACGCTCCGAAAACCGGTGGTGAGCATTTCCGTTCGTGTCTGGATGGGCATCCAAAAAATGTTCGCCATGCCTGGCGTTTTGATGTTCGCGTTGACTTCGGCGAGCAATTTGTCCCACGTCATTCCGTTGCGCCATTGATCCGGCGGTTTCATTCTTTAGTTGTCGATCCTGGATTTGGAGAATTTTCGTCGCCTCGGTGATCGACATCCCCGGCACAGCGGTCGGCATGTACAGCAGCGTGCCTTCGTTGAGCGGCGGCATGAATTCGCTCCCAAGTTTTTTGTACGGGAAGATCGTTGCGATCAGGACGATCGCGGCGCAAACCAGCGTGAACCAGCGATAGCGCAGAACAAAATTGACGCATGGTTGATATACCCGGATCAAAAACCGGTTCACCGGATTGTCCTTCTCCGGCGTGATTTTGCCGCGGATCAAAAGAAGCATGAGAACCGGCACGAGCGTCACGCCGAGAAACGAGGCGAAGAACATTGAAAATGTTTTTGTGAACGCCAGCGGTCGAAACAGGCGCCCTTCCTGCGCAGTGAGTGAAAACACAGGAATGAAACTCACCGTGATGACGAGCAGAGCGAAGAACAGCGGCCGTCCAACGCTTTTCGCGCCGGCAATGATCACATTGACCCGCTCCAATCCGGACGGCTCGCGTCCATGTTCGTCGCGAAAATGTTCCAGTGCCTTGTGCGCGTTCTCGATCATGATGATTGCGGAATCGACCATTGCGCCGATGGCGATGGCAATTCCGCCTAACGACATGATGTTGGAGGTCACGTGCATCCACCACATCGGGATGAATGACAGAATGATCGCGATGGGCAGCGTGATGATCGCGACGAGCGACGAACGCACGTGCCAGAGAAAGACGACACAGACGAGTGCAACCACGATGCTTTCTTCGATCAGTTTTTCGCGCAACGTGGCGATCGCGCGTTTGATCAGATCGCTGCGGTCGTAGGTCGGCACGATCCGCACCCCTTGCGGCAATGACGGTTTGATCTCCTCGATTTTCTTTTTGATACCGTCGATGACGTTGAGCGCATTTTCGCCATAACGCATCACCACGATTCCGCCGACGGTTTCGCCGCGTCCATCCAACTCGGCAACGCCTCGCCGGATGTCGCCGCCCAGATGCACCGCGCCTACGTTCTTCAAGTAAACCGGCGTACCGTTCTCGACCTTGAGGACGATGTTCTCAATGTCCTCAATTTTTTTGATGTAGCCTCGACCCCGAACGTAATACTCCGTCGTAGCAACCTCGAAAATTTTCCCGCCGACATCGGCGTTACTCATTTTGATGGCGTTGACGACCTCGCTTAGCGGAATGTTGTAGGCAACAAGCGCGTTTGGATCGAGATCGACCTGGTACTGCTTAACGAATCCGCCAACCGTCGCGACTTCGGCGACGCCTTTCGCGGATGCGAGCGCGTAGCGCAGATTCCAATCCTGAATCGAACGCAGTTGTGCGAGATCGTATTTGCCACTGTCGTCAACGAGTGCGTATTCATAAACCCAACCGACGCCAGTTGCATCCGGCCCAATCACAGGGTTGACGCCTTCCGGTAATTTGCCGCGCACTGAATTGAGGTATTCGATCACGCGCGATCGCGCCCAATAAATGTCGGTACCGTCCTCGAAGATGACGTAAACGAACGATTTGCCGAACATCGATTCGCCGCGGACAAACTTCACTTTTGGCGCGGCGATGAAGACGGTGGAGATCGGATACGTGATCTGATCCTCGACGAGGTCGGGCGAGCGACCCTCCCACTCCGTGTAAACGATCACCTGCACATCGCTGAGGTCAGGAATCGCGTCGAGCGGCGTATGAAGTAGCCCATAAATCCCGGCAGCGACGGCGAAGATAGTGAAGATTAAGACGAGGAACTTGTTACGCGCACTTGCGGCGATCACACGCTCGATCAGTGTATCGTGTGGCGGCGCTTGACTGGAGTTCGCGTCTGTCACGGTTTGACCGGTGACTCGTTAGGTGACGGTGAAGGCTCGAATTCATTGAGCGCCTGTTGCACCTTCGATTCGGCGTCGATCAAGAAGTTCGCACTGGCGACGACCTGTTCGCCCTCGTGCAAACCATTTTGCACTTCATAAGATTCGCCGTATTTCGAACCGATCTGGACAATGCGCCGCTCCAGTTTGCCTTCACCTCTGTTGATGAATACGACGTTGCGCGTTCCTGTTGGCATCACGGCGCTCTTTTGCAGTGCGCTTGGCTTCTTCGAGAAATGGATTGATCAGGCTGATCGTGCCTTCGAATCTTTCGCCGGGATAGGACTTCGCCGTGATGTCGATCTTCTGGTCAAGTTTCAACATCGGCAGCTCGTTTTCGTAAAACTCTGCCCAAACCCAGACGACGCTCAGATCCGCGACTTCCACCAGCATGTCACCGACCTTTACGCTCTCGCCTTGTTCTGCGGGCACCGATTGGACAATTCCGCGGAATGGAGATAGGAGAGTCAGGTTCTCCTGCGGCTTCCTCGTTTTTTGCAATTCGTCAATCTGCTCGTCGGTCACGTTCCACAGGTGCAAACGCTCTTTTGCCGAATTGATGAGCCGTGAGGGTGTTTCGCGCGCGTCTTTGCTTTTTGCTTCATCACGCATTCGCAACAGCTCAACGAACTCGCGTTCGCTTGTGAGCAGGTCGGGACTGTAGATCGACAAGAGTGGCGCGCCTTTGTCAACGATTTGGCCGGGCGCAGTCACGTTAAGCTTTTGCACGTAACCGTCCACGCGCGAGACGAACTGCCAGTTGCGCGCTTTATCCGGCACGACCAAGCCGACCGAGCGAATCGTGTGGCGAAGCGGCTCGCGCTTGACCTTAGCGTAGGTCACACCGATTTGCTGCTGGCGTTCGACTGGAACGACGAACTGGCGTGTTTGTGGCGCATTCGGTTGCTTGCCCCCTTGCATTCCCGGCATTCCAGCCATGCCTTGCTTGGTGCTACCTTGACTGGGTGGCGCTGATGCGGATGGCGGGCTGGCCGTTTCGCTCATTTCCCCTTTCGCCGGTTCGTTCTTCTTCATCACCGGCACAAGATCCATTCCGCAAATTGGGCATTTGCCTGGCGCTTCTGCGCGCACCGATGGATGCATCGTGCACGTGTAGTAATCGACATTGCTCGGTTTGCTCGAGGCACCATTTTTTCCGCACGACGTCGCGCCAAACAGCAGCGTGGCAAGCGTCAGCAACAGCGTGACTCTTTGTGTAAACATTCTCATCGAGATTTCCTTTCTGTGTTGGGCCGGTCGTTAGGCCGCCCATAAAGTTGGGCGCCGATGATTGCCTCCAATTCAGCGACCGCAACCTGGTAGTCGCTCAGGTGCTCGCGTGCCGTCGCTTCGATATCGCGCAAGTTTCGTTGCGCGCTGATCCAGTCGAGAAACGTCGCTTTTCCGGATTCGTAGCTCAGTCGCGTCGCCTCGAATGCCTGCTGCGCTTGCGGGACGAGCTTGTCGCGGAAAAGTTCGACGTGATGGTGGAACGTCTCGATTTTTTCCAACTGATCACGCAGCAATCGGAGCGCCT
>QHNJ01000289.1 GCA_003218395.1 Verrucomicrobiota bacterium | reverse complement strand
CGTGCCGGCTTTCGTGTCGCCTCACGACCGTCGACCGATTCGCGCCGAGACCCGCGCCACACTCGTCGCATCGATCGCGCGCGGCCGGCGTTGGCTTGATGAGATTGTTGCTGGCACCGTGACCGATGTCGAGCAGATTGCCGCCCGCGACAAATGCAGCATTCGACAGGTCAATATGACGATCTCGCTCGCGTTCCTCGCGCCCGACCTCGTGAAGGCTGCCGTCGAAGGACGACTGCCTCGCGGCATCGGCGTCACTCGCCTTCGCGATGCTCCTGCCGAGTGGTCCCGCCAATACGCGATGCTCGGCTTGTCGATTTGAACCTCGCAGTCTTCATGTGCAACTCCGTCGCGCGCCAGGAACGGGTTTGCAGAGCCCAGAGACCGGCAGCCAAAATCGACGCTATCGCGACCTCAGCCAGCGGCAGAGACCGCACGTCCGCATTTGAACCTGCGGAAACGCCCGCAAATTGCGGGCTATCCCTGAGAGACCGGGAAACATCGGTTCGCATCGGACTGCGTGGTGGGCCCGGGAGAAGTCCCAACTTTGCGGCCCGACAACGACTTACAGAAAGGTGCGGGCGATTAGGTCGCTTTGAAGCCAAACGGCTATTTTCGCTCGTTCCCGCACCTCACGACCCTACAGGTCCGACCGGCTGCGGCTCTTCCCGCCCACGCTGCGTCCGCACTGTCTTCCCCTTGCGCTTTCCCGCCGCAGTTCGGAAACCGGCGGCCGAGCGCGGTTGACCCACCCGCGAGGAAAAACATGCCGAGATCCAGGCACATCACAGGACTTGACGTTGACGCGCCTCGTTTGGCGAATGAAAAGCGCGCGCGCTTGAATTTGTTGCCGTCGGAATCCGGGGACAAGCAGCTTGACGAGCCCCGCAGCTCCTCAGCTAACGAGGCTGTGAAGAAAGCTCCCCCGCGGCTGCGTCAGCCCGCCAGGCAGGGCCACGTACTCCTGGCGCCTAAAGCAGAGTTGCAAGCGCACAAAGCCGCGTTCAGAGAGCTCTTCGGGGAGACGCTTTCCGACGAGTTCGTCGACGAGATGCTGACTCAGCTCGACTCGGCCTTGGCACCGGGACCCTGGGATGTATTGGAGCGGGGAACTCTCAATGCGGCGATCGCAATTGTTGCCTCGGTCAAACCGCAGACCGAGCTAGAGGCCCTGCTTGCTGTTCAGATCGTTGCCACGGGATTCGCCGGTCTCAAGTTTCTGCAGCGCGGCCAGAGTCACTTGGAGGAGGCATACATCAGCGTGTACGGGGGCTATGGCACTCGGCTGCTGCGCCTGCAGCTCGACCTCATCCAAGCACTGGACAAGCACCGGCGCGGTCACAAGCAGACCGTCGAAGCCCGACATGTGCATATTCATTC
>QHNJ01000288.1 GCA_003218395.1 Verrucomicrobiota bacterium | reverse complement strand
CTACCGCCGCCTTTGATTTCTTCTCCGCTATGTACTTCCTCATTGCAAGGCGCCTCTTTTGTCTCTTGCGCCTCTGCCGATTTTTTCGTGCATCTTCTTTCATGCTTATTCTCCTTGTGCGCCGGGATAAACCGGCGGGTTGTTTGCGGGATGAGAGTTCCGCACGGCGAAGGGTTAGCCATGCACGCCGGACTTGAGTCATGCGCGGCTGTCGGGGCCATGACGGCGGTCGCGGTTTCTGATCTTGCGTATATTGACACTTTATCTTCACCTCTACTAGAGGGAGTGTATGGCAAGACTATCGAGATCGCTGCGCATCTGGGTGTCCACTATGCGACGGTAAGCCGGAGACTAAACAGCTGGAGCGATCTGAGTAACATTGTGGCACTGCAAGGCCTGACCATAGAGTTTTTGCGCGAGTTCGGAGGGGAGACGAAGGTGTTTTTCGCGCTGTCCTGACGATTCAGTGGAGTACAATCGATCCTGGAATGTTGTAACCAGCCTTTTTAGCTAGGATTCATGACTGCGATAATTCCTTTCAAGACGGTCCCATATTAGACAGTAATCCCTCTCCAGTCAGTGTAGAGTTTGAGCAATTCTAGGCGTGGGGTTTCACTTCTGAGGTTACTCGAAATTCTTTAAGTAAGCCTGACTTAACCCTCCTAATCTGTCCAACCAAAGGAGGTTGACATGCGGAAATTAATGGTGCTCTTTGCGCTCATGATCGCTCTCGGTCAATGGGGTTGCCAATTCCTTGGAGGATCGGCGTCAGAGAACAATACACCCGTGTCAGGCTACGACTCTAACTCCCATTACCAGATGAACCAGCTGGAGGAGGATTATCGAGATCAAAGAATATCTCGTAGAAACTACGAGATTCGTAAGGGACAGGTAGAGATAGGATTTATCCTTTACTAGGCGAAGTCTTTGATGACAGTTGGCTCAACTTCACCGGGCGAAATCTCTCACCAAAGATTTGTCCCCTTCATGACCCATTCACAAAGACCCTTCACAAGCGGAAGAAGAGTT
>QHNJ01000287.1 GCA_003218395.1 Verrucomicrobiota bacterium | reverse complement strand
TCATTGAATCGAGTTTTTTGTTGGCGTACGATCTCTCCTGTGCGGTGCTAGTTTGGGAGGTGAGTTTTATGGCTCATGAGCATAAATACATCATAGCTGATGATCAGGCCGTGCATGTTCTTCTGGATAAGATGTTGGGCGGAGGAACGCGCCAGAGACGCCGCGAAAAGCTCTTGAAGGCGCTAGAGGAAGCCTCGCGTCACTATCAGAATACCAGCGAGAAAGAGCGCCAGGCCTTCTTTCACGGCCTCCTTACCGGTTACGCGGTTGCCCTAAAGCTCTTGTAGATCTGTAGGAGAAGCCGACGTTTGCTTTTTTCCCTTCAAGGGTTTTACGATCAGCGGCTCGTGAGTCTTAGTCTATCGACTTGAAAGAATTAATAGCTCTTTCCTAGTATCGAGATCTTCTGACTCAAAGACGAAAGCTTCAAGGAATCCGACAACCTCCCTGATCCAGACATCCCCGCCCAGAGAATCGTCGAAGACCTTGAAGCCGCCCGTGACAATTCCGCGAAATCGCCGCTGACTTCGTTACATAGAAAGGTCTGGTTCAGAAAAAATTCATTGGCCTTAACGAGACGGCCACAACGGTGACGCAAGATACAACCTAGGCGCTCCTAGCTTTATCAATTTTAGGGTGATATGAGTCCGATCTCCAAAGATCAGTATTACTTCATCGCGCCGTGCACCTTCGAGCTATTGGGAGGTCAAATGAAGCTCGGCGACCGTCTGTTAACAGTACGCCCCCCGTGGGCCTGCAAAGTGTGCGGTTCTCCAGACAAGGGTGATTTCGAGATACCGAAGGACGTCTGGAAAACCGTGGTTCCGACCGAATACCAAAACAAAGTTGTGTGCGTTGAATGCTTTGGGAAGTTCGCTTGTGAAAAGCAAGTAGAGCTATTCCGAGTCGGTTTGGATCTATTGAATCTTAAGGGCTAATCTATCGTCGGCGTTGGTATATTAGGCGTCGCTCGTTTTACGTGAGTATTGGGTTCAGCTAACTAAGGAGATTGGAGTATGTCACATACAATTCAGACCGAGGTGGGTTCGGTGGTTTCTTTGTGGCAGTATCCCGTGAAATCCATGATGGGAGAGGAGCTGAACGCCACTGAGGTTACGGAACGTGGGCTGCTCGGGGATCGTGCGTATGCCCTCGTCGATAGCTCCGACGGGAAGGTGGCGACCGCCAAGAACCCGCGAAAATGGCCGCGTCTCTTCGATTTCCGCGCCACCTTCATCGAGCCGGCGCGGGCGGCCGCGAAAATCCCTCCGGTTCGAATTGCCCTCCCCGACGGCACCGCTGTCACGAGTAACCAGGATGATCTCAACCAAATCCTCTCGAAGGCACTTAACCGCGAGGTGACACTTCGTGCGGCTCGGGGTGGGGCGGTCAATGCCGAGGAATACTGGCCGGACATGGACGGCCTCGACCACCGGGACACGGTCACCGATTTCACGTTACCCGAGGGGACGTTCTTCGACTGTGCCATGGTCCATGTATTGACCACGGCTACGCTCGATCGCCTGCGGGAGCTGTATCCCCAAGGCCGCTTCGAGGTCCGGCGGTTTCGTCCAAACATCGTGGTGCAGTTGGCCTCGGACGAGAAGGGCTTTGCGGAGAATGCTTGGGTCGGTCACACGCTCGCCATCGGGACGGCGGTGCGCCTGAACATCACCGGTCCTTGCGGACGTTGCGTGATGACCACTCTCGCGCAGGGGGATCTCTCGTGGGATCCGGGAATCCTGCGCACGGCGGCGCAGCATAACCAAGTCAACGTCGGTGTGTATGCTGCCGTAGCGCGGGGCGGCTC
>QHNJ01000286.1 GCA_003218395.1 Verrucomicrobiota bacterium | reverse complement strand
CGGGCCTGGCAAGGCTCGCGACGTGGCCCAGCGCGACTGGATCTGCATGCGTGAGAAAGACGATTGGGATTGAGGAGGTCGCCGCTTTCGCGGGCTGCACAAACTGGGAGCTCCGGGCCACGATCAGGTCCACCTGGCGCCGCACCAAGTCAGCTGCGAGTGCTGGGAGCTGTGCGAAGTTGCCCTTGGCTTCCCGAAACTCGATCAGCAGGTTCCCGCCCTCGATCCAGCCGCGCTCCCGCAGGGCGAGCCGGAAGGCGTCCCACAGCTGCACTTCCACCGGGTCCGAGGCGTTGTTCGTCAAGATCCCGACGCGGTACACCTTCCCCACCTGCTGCGCCACAGTGGCGAGCGGTGCCATGAGGATGGCGAGGGCAAGCGTCACGACGAGCCCAATGGTCTGGGGTCGCAAGGTCATCTCCTTCTCTGACGTGGTGCCCCTGGAGAGCCACAGGGATGAATCGCTCCTGCTCTGGTGCAGCCGAACTATTAAATGAATTGGTCAGCCCATCTCGACATAGCACTTTTGGTATTGACGACGCCTCATTAAAATCTGCTCTGACGCTTAGCTTAGTTCCCCGACCGGCGTCCCTGCATGATCTCCGTGAGACCGATGCTCAAAGGTAGCAAGAGGACCGAAATTCCCAGCGCGACGGCGCCTTTCCAGCCGTAGGCGCTGTAGGCGTAACCACAAGCGGTGATGCCTGCTGCGCCTCCCGCGTAATAGCAGAGAACGTAGAGGGAATTCGCTCGCCCGCGACTCGAGGTGAGTCTACGGTTGAGTAATCCTACTGCGGCGGCGTGGATGGAAAAGAAACCGGCGCAAATTGCGACAAGGCTCGCGGCGATTGCGACGAGAGATTGAATGAGCGTGGCGGCGATGGCGGCGGCAAATACCAAAGATCCGAGCACCATCGTTGCGCCGCTTCCCAGCCGATTGCTGAGCCTTCCTGAAGCGGGTCCCATGACGATGCCGATCAAATACGCAAGGTACATGAGAGTGATCACCTCCGTGCGCGCAGAAAACGGTGGTTTGGAAAGATAGAAGGGCAGATAATTGAATGTCGACGAGAAAACGAAGAACGCGCCGAAGGCTACGACGAACATGCGCAGCAGACCCGGCTGCGCGAGCAGCTCGATGAAGCCGGCGTGCGGCGATTCGATCTTACGTTTCGGATTCTCTGCGGGAAGCCAACGGAAGGCGGCGATTGTCGCCGTCATCAACAAGACGGACGCGCTCACGAACGCGTAACGCCAGTGGAGCGGTGGATGGATCCAGCCGCCGAGGAGCCGCCCGCCTAAGCCTCCGGCCACCGTCGCTGAGACGTACGATCCCATCACCACGTTGAGGCGCGCGGCGGGCAGGCTCTGCGCCAGATAGGCGGCGATGCACGTGGTCAGTGCCGGAATAAAAAGACCTTGGATAAAACGCGCTGCGATTAGAACAGCAATGCTATGCGTGATCGCGCAGACAAGGCTGGTTGCGGCGACGACCGCTCCGCCCGTTAGAACAATGGGCTTGATCGGATATCGGTCGGCGAGCATCCCGAAAGGGAGATTCGCCAGGGCGACGCCGAAGATGACCATCGAAACCGAGAGCGACGCGGTTCGCGCATTGACGCCGAATTCATTCTCGATGACGGGCAGCACCGGTTGGGTGATGTAGACGGTGGTGAAGGCGGTGGCGACCAAAAAGAAGACGAGCGCTTGCGTTGGAACCTGGGAGTGGGTTTCCATTGATGCGAGATGCGTGACAGCGCCATTGTATCATGTCACAGCACACGCGACAGCGGCCAGGAGCGATTCGCTTTGGTGGAATTTCACCGCGCCTGGCAGATCCGTGACAAAATCTAGTTAAACAAGAATCCTGGTTCTGCTGAGAGCTCGCCCAAGCTTAGATTCGCGGGAGTGTTTGACTGCGGATGTCTATGTGGCGACGGGATCTTTTCTGATTCTCTCTCCCCTGAAGACTGTGTCGTAATTGACGAAGAGAGCTGGAGTAAGGGGGTAAGCAGATTTGGGCGCCTCGTTTGGCTCTTCTCTGTCGTGTTCTGTATCACGCCGCAAATGGCGAGCGGTTATTGCAAAGCGCCGACCTTAGGCCGCCACTCATCGAAGCGTCTTTCGATCCTATCCAGGATATCCGTCGCGATTAGGCCGGTGATAATGAAAATCAAGATGCCCACAAAGACCTTATCGGTCTGGAAGGTTGCGCCGGCGACGGTGATCATAAATCCGATTCCTGCCGTAGCGGCGTACAACTCTCCGACGAACACGCCGATCAATGACCGTCCGACCGCCAATCGCAAACCCGTCAAAACAAAAGGCACCGTAGAAGGAACTACCACGC
>QHNJ01000275.1 GCA_003218395.1 Verrucomicrobiota bacterium | reverse complement strand
AAAAGGTGGCGCCCGCGGGGTTCCTGATTCTGTCGGGGATCTTGAATCCAAAGGCAAAAGAGGTCATCGGTTCCTTTTCTCCGGATGATTTCAGGGTGCTCAGACGCAGGCAGGAAAAAGAGTGGGCGACGCTCTTGCTGCAGCGGAAATAAGCTGGCATGGCGCGATTCTTCGTCTCGAGAAAGAACGTCCAAGACAAGCGCGCGACTATCGTCGGTGAAGAGCTCGATCACCTGCGGAGAGTGCTGCGGCTTGGCCCGGGCGATCACGTGACCCTCTTCGATGATGCGGGCTGGGAGCATGAAACCGTCATCCGGTTTACTGGCCCTGATCACGGCGATCTGGAAATACTGCACAGCTACCAAACGCAGCGGGAATCCCCACTCTATCTGACCCTGGCGCTCGGATTGACCAAAGGGGGGAAAATGGACTTCGTCGTCGAAAAGGCGACCGAACTGGGAGTGCAAGCCATCGCGCCGTTTTTCTCCACGTACACGGTGCCCAAACTCGACCAAGAAAAAATCGCCAAGCGCACCACACGATGGCGAAAGATCGCCCTCAGCGCAACCAAACAGTGCGGCCGTACTCGCGTCCCCGAGGTCAGCGCGCTCTGCGATTTCCGGGAACTGCTGAGCGGGCCTTGGACCGGCGCGCTGAAGCTTTTATGCTGGGAAGGAGAGGCGCTACAGACGCTCAATCAGGCGCGCGCGGCGGCTGGCGACGTCCGATCGGTGCTTCTCGTCATCGGACCCGAAGGCGGATTCAGTGGCGAAGAAACGAAGCTAGCTCAACAGCACGGATTTTGGTCGGTGCAGTTGGGTCGCCGGATTCTCCGGGCCGAAACCGCGGCAGTGACGGCAATTTCACTCGTGCAATTCTTATGGGGAGACCTGGGCTAGGTCTGCTTGCCTCGGTCACCGGCTTTCTTTAGCATAGTTAAAGGGAATTCTCTTGGACGAACTCATACGCTGCCCAAACTGTGATTCCTCGATTCTCTCTACTGAGGCGTGGTGTCCACACTGCGGTGCGAAACAACTCCCTCGAAGAGTGATGTTCGGCGGCAAACGTGAGGAATTCGCGCTGACTCCGGACGAAGAGTCGCTCGATCTTGGCGGTTCCGCAGAGCCGGAGGACTGGCAGTTCCCGCGCGAACGTCGGGCCGAACCTGCCCAGCGGTCGGCAGAATCTGCGAGCGGCTCGATAACGGAAATACGATGGGGTGGATTCTTTCGACGTG
>QHNJ01000062.1 GCA_003218395.1 Verrucomicrobiota bacterium | reverse complement strand
CCGCCAAGCGGTCGACCCGGGCTTGGTTTCGCCCGACACAATCAGATGCACTGGCATGGAATCGAGCAGTTCATTGGAAAAATGAACTCCAGTGAACGGCGCGAGCGCATCAATTGAAGCGCGCCACTCGATTCTGTCCCCAAATTCCGCGAGCGTCAGCGATTGTCGATCTTTCAAGACCGGAAACGGCTCGATGATTCGGTACCGCAGAGCCGCGAAAAAATCCGGCCAGCGTTTGCGCACCGACTCAAGAACATCGCGCACAAAGTCACCATGATGCGCGCCTTGCTCGACAATGACGAAGTTGTCGGTCTTGCCGAGCCGCTCCCATATTTCCGCGAATTGCGCAGCGAGCAGTTGCCCGAAAAGCGGGCCGACGCTCACGTTTGTGAAGTAATCACCGTGCCGCCCAATCGCGCACCGGCCGGAGGAATAATATCCGTGCTCGGGATGATACAAAGCCTGTTCCATGAACCAGGCAAACGATCGCGGGCCGCGCTTTTGAATTTCCGCGCGGATAATGTCGATCAAAGCAGAGTTTCCAGTGGTCACCTCGTAAATCGTTGAACCGGGAACCGTTTCACCTAAGTTGCACGACCCGGATCAGTTTTCATCCCGACGATTCTAGAATGCCAGTAACCCATCTCATGCCTCCACCGGGCTACCGCTTTCGTCCGCCCTGGTATTCGAAGCCGTGGTTCTACATTTCCACCGGGGTCCTTGCGGTCTTCGCGGGCGGCTTGGCAGCTTACATTTTCAGTCTCGTCGCCGATCTCAAAGCGCAGGCCACAACCTTCGATCTGGACAAGCTCGAACAAATGGAATCAGCGAGCGTGATTCTCGATCGAAAAGGCAAGATATTCGGCCAGATCTACGTCGAGAACCGCGAGACGGTGCCGTACGATCAGTTGCCCCGCGACCTGATCAACGCAGTCGTCGCCGTCGAGGACGCAAAATTTTACCAGCATCACGGATACGATTTGCAGGGGATCGTCCGCGCGGCGTTGAAGAACCTGACGGCCGGTCACGTCCGCCAGGGCGCGAGCACAATCACCCAGCAACTCGCGCGCAACAGTTTTTCGCTCAAGGAAAAAACATTCCGCCGCAAGCTGCTCGAAGTTTTTCTGGCGCGCCGAATCGAAGAGCAGTTCGACAAGCAAAAAATCATGGAGCTCTATCTCAACCGGATTTATTTCGGTGGCGGCCTCTACGGCGCGGAAGCGGCGGCGCGGGGCTACTTCGGCAAATCTGCGCGTGAAATGTCACTGGCAGAATGCACGACTCTCGCCGGCCTGATTAAGAGTCCGAATAAGTTATCGCCCTGGACTGATCGGGACGCGTCACGCGAAGCGCGCAATTACGCGCTCGACCGGATGCGCGATCTTGACCTCATCAGCCGCGAACAATGCGCCAAGGCGCGAGGGGAAGAAATCGTGATTGGGAGCCGGCAGAACGCTCAGGGGCAAACCTACGCGGTTGATTACATCCGTCAGCAAGTAATTGCCGCGGTGGGATGGGATCGCGCGATGAACGAAGGTTTTCGGATTCACACAACAATCGATGTCGATCTTCAGAAAGTTACCGAGGATTCTCTCCGCACAAATCTCGACCGAATTGAAAAGCATCCCGATTACAATCATCAGACTTATGCCGAATACGCGGCCGCCTTTCGCAAAGCAAAAGCACACGGCACAATGACCAACCAACCCGCGCCTGAGTATCTTCAAGGCGCGGTAATTGGGCTGGATAATGAGACCGGCGACATCCTCGTCCTCGTAGGCGGGCGCGATTTTGAGCACAATCAGTATGACCGGGCGCTGCAAGCCAGGCGCCCGGCCGGAACCGCGATGCTGCCGTTCGCTTACGCCGCTGCCTTTGAAAAAGGAATGTTTCCGGGATCACTTGTGGAAGATTCGCCGCTCGATAATCGCGCAGTCATGATTGGCGGCACAACCGGGATCCTCGGCGAATGGGGGCCGGAAAGCGCTGAGAACCGCTACGAAGGTGCAATTACGGCAAGGCAGGCCCTGACCAAATCAAAAAATGGCGCAACTGTCCGCATCGGCATGAACGCGGGCGTCGATTCGGTCTTGCAGCTTTGCTCTGCGGCGGGGATCCGTTCGCCACTTCGTTCATATCCGGCTACACTTCTCGGTAGCAGCGAGATTACGCTCGTCGAGCTCGCGCTGGCTTACACGATATTCCCAAACGCCGGCTGGCGCTCAAACGCATCGCACATTTTGGAGCGCATCGAAGAAAAGGACGGGACACTCGTGTGGGACGCAAAGCGCGACCGCACGCGGCAAACAGTCATCAAACCTGAAACCGCCTATGAGGTGCATTCCTGTCTTGTTGATGCGCTCCAATCGGGAACAGGAAAAGCGGCGTACACAGAATTTGGTTTAAAGAAAATGCCGGTCGGGGGCAAAACTGGCACGGCCTACGATTTCACCGATGCGCTTTTCGCCGGATACGATTCCAATTTTACCTGCGCAGTTTGGACAGGCTTTGACAAACCGCAAAAGATCTATCGTGGCGCGTTCGGGCGTGAACTCGCTTTGCCGGTTTGGGTTGACGTTATGAATGCGGCCACCCGGGAGTATCCGCCGCGCGAAATCAAACAGCCAGCAAATCTGAAGCAGGTCGAGATTTGTTCAAGGTCCGGTTTGCTCGCCACCGACAAGTGTTATGACGCCGTGAAAACGGCAACCGGCGATACGGTTCAAAGACGCACAACCTATATGGAGATCGCGATCCCCGCGCAGGCGCCTACCGAATCTTGTAACGTCCACGGCGAACCCCGCGCCCGCGTAGTGCGCAACCTTCCTTCCGGCGATTTGCCGCGGGCCGCGCTTGCCGTGGATCTTAGCGAAGTCACGCCGGTGCCCGTAAAAAACCCAACGTTGTTGGCGGACAAAGACCCATACAATTCGCTCAAGCCAACCTTGAAACCCGAACCGACGCCGGAGGTGGCAAGAGAAACGGCCGCCAACCAAAAGATCGACGGCGCGAACCAAGCGGGATCGACGAGACCCTCAAGCGTTGACCAGTCGGGAGGCACGCCAATCAATCCGGAATCCGCTCCGCCGATTAGGAAAGCGATCCCGGTTGAGCCGCAAGGTAAAAAACCAGTCGAAATTCGGCGGGCGATGCCGGTTAAACCGCTTGATCAGGAGAACGCGAATGAGACGCTCTTGAAATCAGCGACAACGCCGGCTCCGAGCGATCTCAACCAATAAGCAATGACGTCTCAGGGCGCAGACGATTTTCGGCTCACTGTTCTTAATCCAGGCGGTCGCGACCCGGAGCAACATTTTCAGGACACACCCGGCCCCGGCGAGGGAGAACATCCGCCCGTCAATTTCCACGCTTTTGCGGCGTGTACGCGCGGAGCTTTTCATTATGACACGCGCCGCGCAATCGCAGAGGGAACACCGGTTCTCCTCCTTTTGCGCGGCGAGTTCCGGGCCTCGGAGCGCGCACTTGGCGATTTAGAAAAGCATGGACGGATGGTCGTTGTTTCTCTCAAGGAGACGGGGCTGCATCAGATTGCACAACAATTATGCGATGGCGCGAAATTGTCGCGCTTCATGAAGATTCTGGCGCAAGCCGATGGATGCATTGCCACCACTCCGGAAGCTGCGGAGATTTGTCAGCGCGCCCGTTGTAAACATGATCCCGCCACGATCGCTTTCATCCCGACGCCTTATCCGATCGAAGATCGACCATGGAATTTTTCTGTGCCACCCGACGAACAAGCGGGAATTTTTGTTGGCACACGCGAATGGGATGTCCCATCGCGCAACCATTTCGCGGCTCTGCTGGTCGCGCGGCAGCTTTGTGTAGCGGCCGGCGAACCGGTCACAGTCGTCAATCTGGATGGAATTAAAGTGCGACGATTGCTTTGGGAGTTAAGGTTTCCAGAAGGAAAATTCCGGGTGATTGAGGGGGAAAAACCGTATCTGGATTATCTGCGTGTAGTGGCCCGGCATAAAATTGTTTTGCAACTGGACCGCAGCCGCGTGCCCGGCCAGGTGGCGGGCGACGCGCTTCTCTGCCGGATAGTTTGCGTCGGCGGCGATGGCGCGATTGAACGAATCGCTTTCCCAAAAACCTGCGGCAACGGACGGACAATCGACCAAATCGCTTCCACGGCGCTCGACTTGCTGAAAAATGCTGATGCGCGTGCCGCGACTGTCGTGGAATCGCAACACCACGCACTGGAGCGGCTTTCCTTTCAGGCGGTGCGCTCGCAATTGGCAAATTTTTTTGCCCAAGTCGCAAACGCAAAACGATAGGTAGCGCGGTTGACCTCAATCGCCCTGTCGGATTCGCCGGCTCCCGTTCGACTTCGCTCAGGACAGCTTCAAGGCTCGTTCCACCAGCCAAAGGCGATTGGGGTAAACCGCACCTACCCAATCATTTGTAGATAAATATCTTCCAAATGCCGCGCCTGTGCCCGCAGGTCGAAATTTTTGCGGACGACCTCAGCGCCCTTATGCGCAATGCGCGAAAGAAAACCGGGATCTTCGGCTACATCGAGCAACGCGTGCGTCAATTCACCAACATCGCGCTCGGGCACGAGGACGCCGCTCACCCCATGCTCGATCGCTTCGGGGATCCCACCATGCCGGGTTGCGAAAACCGGGAGTCCGCTCGCCATCGCTTCCAGCATTGAATTTGGAATTCCCTCCTGATTTCCGTCAGGCCCGGTTTCGCTCGGATGCAGGAAAATATGTGACGCATAATAACTGTCGCGCAGTTGGTCCTGCGAAATAAAGCCGGTAAATGAAACGCGTCTGTCGATCTTCATTTCGCCAGCCAGCCTTTGAAGTTCGCCTAGCAATGGCCCTTCTCCGGCGATCGTCAGCGTCGATTTTGGATATTGCCTCAAAAAATTGGCGAAAACGCGGAGCGCGACCGATAGACCTTTCTTGTCGATCAGACGACAAGCTTGCACGAATCGCCATTCACCCCCGCGGCTGCGGGTCGGAAAGTTGCGTTCGCGGAATGGAAATTCGTCGAGCGGAATCCCGGTTCGCTGGACTTGGATTTTGCTTTCGTCGCAACCAAGCTGAATCACAGCGCGCCGCAACGATTCCGAGCGGACAAGAACAAACTTTACCGCGCCAAGCATCTGCTTTGTTGCAGTTCGATAGGCCGGCTTGTTCATGTCCACCATCACATCGGCGCCGTGAAAGGAAACAATCGATGGTTTCGGCCATGCGCCAATTAGCGGCAGGAGATGCACGGCGATCTGGCCAAAGTAAATGTGCAAAAGTTGAGCGCCGGTTTTCCTTAAAATCTCCAGCAACGCGCGAAGCTCGCCACCCGAAATTTGCCACGGCTTATCGCGCAGTTGGCGAAACCAGAAGCGTCGCAGAAAATGCAGCGCCGGTTTCGGGACGACGTCGATCTTATCAAATGGGAAACGGGCTGAATTTTCGCGTTTCTGCGCGATTACGACCGGACGGCAGCGTTCCAAGGCGGTTATTTGCCGGTAGATGTGCAGCATCTCCGGTTTTAGAAACGTCGCGCAATAACAGGCGACAACCGGGATATCCAATTTCGAATTTCGAATTTCGAATTTCGAATTTATCAAAAGATGATTTCGAAGAGCTTAATGCCCTTCCATTTTCCCGGAATGTTTGGGTCAAACGACGTGTGTTCCACCCAGGTGCCATATTGTGCAGGCGCTCGCGGATTGAGCATCTGGAACGGATTCCCGCCGCGAACTGCTTGCGGAACCACTCCCGTAACCTCGGGGCGTTGTAAGAGCGGTGGCGGCGTGGCCATTGCTCGCACCGGTTTTTGTGGCCCAATAGGCGCAGTGTATGTTTGTGCCGAAGCAGTTGCAACCAGCGCAGCCAGGATCGCGATCAGTAGTGTTTTCATGTTTTTCCTTTCTTGCGAGCGCGTGCAAGTTCTTGCCCGTCACAACGCCTGCCCACATTATATACTTCGATGGACTATCTTGAAAAGGCCGCACGTGTCCTGGACATAGAAATTTTTGAGCTCAACCGACTCCGAGAGCGTCTGGGCGAAAATTTCGCCCGCGCCGTTGAACTAATTAAGGAAGCCGTCGACACGCGCGGCAAAGTGGTCGTGGTCGGCGTGGGAAAGTCTGGACACATCGGCGCAAAAATTGCCGCTACTCTCACCAGCACGGGATCGCCGGCCGTCGTGCTCGATTCCTCAAACGCTTTGCACGGCGACCTTGGCATGATCGCCGATGGCGATGTCGTGCTCGCTCTAAGCGCGAGTGGCGAGACGGAGGAATTGCTCCGGATCCTGCCCGCGATTGCCCGGTTCCAAGTCAGGATCATCGCCATGTGCGGCGATCCGAAATCCACGCTCGCACAAAATGCGCATCTGTTTCTCGATGTAAATATCGAACAGGAAGCATGTCCACTGAATCTGGCGCCGACGTCGAGCACAACGGTGATGCTGGCATTGGGCGACGCGCTGGCGATGGTGCTGCTCGAGGCGCGCGGTTTTAATAAGGAAGATTTCGCAAAGTTTCATCCTGCCGGCGTGATCGGCCGCAGCCTGCTCATGCGTGTGCATCAAATCATGCGACCACCGGTAGCGATGGCGATCGTTGCAACCGACACTCCGATACGTGACGTCCTCAAAGCAATGACCAGCGTCCGTGCGGGGGCGGCTGTCGTGGCGGACGAAGATCGACGATTACTCGGAATTTTCACGCACGGAGATTTCGTGCGGCATTTTCAATCCGATTCAAAGATCGGCGAACGGCTGGTCGCAGACTTGATGACGTTAAACCCAGTCACGGTCCACCAAGACAAACTCGCAGTTGAAATCCTTAATCTGCTCGAACGCCATCGCATCGACGACCTTGTCGTGGTCGATGATAATAACGTTCCGGTCGGCATCGTCGATTCACAAGACCTCACGCGCTTGAAGTTGTTATAAGCGCGTGTAGCGTCCGCGCTCCCTCAACTTTCAACTAATAACTCGCAACTTTCCCATGGCCGCGGCAAACGATCTTCGCAAAGGAATGGCAATCAAATACAACGGCAATCCGGCCATTGTGCTGGAGGTGCATCATCGCACCCCCGGCAATTTGCGCGCATTCGTCCAGGCAATCATCCGCTACATCAACACCGGCAAGAGCGCCGATGTTCGCTTCGGCTCCGCCGACAAGGTGGAACTGGTTGAGATCGAGCGAAAGGCGCTCGAATTCAGTTACAAAGATCGCAACGGCTATCATTTCATGGACCCGGAGGCGTACGACACGATCACATTGCAGGAAAGTCTGATCGGGAACGCCAAAGAGTATCTTGTGGAAAATCTTTCTGTGCAGGTCCTCTACGCGGAAGGCAAACCGGTCCAGGTTGAGTTGCCTGCGTCGGTCAGTCTCAAGGTTGTTGAATCTCCGGAAGGCCTGCGAGGCGACACTGCCAGCAACGTGACAAAGCCCGCCGTCCTTGAGACGGGAAAAACGATCAACGTCCCGCTTTTCATCAAAGAAGGCGAAACGATCAAGATCGACACCCGTACCGGCGCCTACATGGGACGCGCGTAATTCTGTTACTCTGGGGGAGCACAGGCCGCTGGCCTGTTGGTTGCGGCGGCCCAGCCGAAACGATCTTCTATTCTGCGTGCGAAATGATGTCATGAACAGCGTCATGC
>QHNJ01000274.1 GCA_003218395.1 Verrucomicrobiota bacterium | reverse complement strand
TTTTATTTCGGGGTGTGCCATAACATAGAACGGGACCACATTGGTGACCGCGCCCATGGCGATCAAATCCCCGCCGCTCAATCCCGCATCGACGATCACCTGGCTATTGGAACCCGAGATGACAATGTCGCCCGCCAATGTTGCGCGCGCGACGGTCGTGGAGGTGGCGATGTAGACGAGCTCCATGTCCAAACCTTCTTGCTTCCAAAATCCGGCATCGTTCATGACCCAGAAAGGAGAATTCAGAGCGCTCACGGCAGACCAGGCGATCACGAATTTCTCGGCGCGCGCAGCGGCCGGAAGAAGTAACAACACAATGCCGACCATGATGAGCTTCGAGACTGCTCTCGTGCGAGTGCTCGCGGTCACAATTAAACCAGCGAGAAAATTAACGCGCTTCGTCATATCTATCGCGTTTTGAGCGTCACACGATCCTGTACAGACAGCGTTCGCTTGTGTCAAGGGAACCGACAGGTGTGCTTCCGTTTCCAAACATTTGTAGGGGCGACCCCCTGTGGTCGCCCGGGACTGGGCAGGTACGGGGACCTGTCCCTACATTGACGCGGTGTTGAAATGAAATCGAATCATCACCGAACGGCGGATGGGCTCAGTTGAAATCCAGACGACACTTAAATATGATCCGTGGCCTACCACCATGAGCATTCGAGGCAAGGCGGCAATCGTCGGTATCGGTGAAACGCCCACCGATCGCTTGGGGTCGAAACCCGGGGAACTACGTAATTCGAGCGCGGAGTATCTTTCCTGGGCGCTACATCTGGCTCTGGAAAACGCCGGACTCAGCCTCAAAGATTTCAACGGTCAAGGTCTAGGCGTGACGATCCCCACCGCTTATCCACAACCTTTTTGGCCCGAAGAGGTAGCGGAGATCGTCGGCATCACGCCAGGGATGCTTTTTGCCGGCGGCACTGGCGGCGCGGGATCGGTTTCGCTCCTGGGCCAGATGAGCGCCGCGATCAATTCCGGCATGATCGATCTGGCGCTCTGCATCGGCGCCGCCGCTCCTTTCTCGGAACACCATGGCGGTGGAATACAACCCGGCGACATGCGCGACTTCGAAATACCCTTCGGAACAATGGGACCAAACAGCAAGATTGCCATGGTCATGCGCCGCCATATGCATCAGCACGGCACGACGCTCGATCATCTCGGCAAGATCGCAGTGGCTGGCCGTTATCACGCGAGCTTGAATCCGGCTGCTTATCTCCGGAAACCGATCACGATTCAGGGCTACAAAGAATCTCGTTTGGTTGCCGATCCGATTCGGCTGCTCGACTGCGTGCTGCCGGCGAACGGCGGCAAAGCCTATATCTTGGCGTCCCCTGAACGAGCCAACAAATTGCGTAAGCCACCCGTCTATATCCTAGGTTTCGGGGAGCGAAGTAATCCCTCCTACGGCCAGCGAGCCGGCTCTGATGCGTTAGTCATGGGAATCGCCGATGCGGGGAAAGTGGCGATGGAAATGGCTAACGTACGGCACGGCGACATCAATTTCCTGGAGCTCTACGACGATTACATCATCGTCGTTTATTTGCAGATCGAAGATCTCGGCTTTTGCGCCAAGGGCGACATCGGTTATTTCGAACGGACTGACTTTACGATCAAAGGACAACTGCCGATCCAGACCGGCGGCGGCATGATCAATTGCGGCCAGCCGTCTACGGCCGGCGGAATGCTGCACGTCTTAGAAGCCGCGCGCCAGTTGCGCGGCGAAGGCGGCGACCGACAAGTCCCCGGCGCCAAGATTGGACTCGTTACCGGACTGGGAGTCCTTCCCTACGGAAAAAATCTTGGCTGCTGCGCGGTAGCGGTTCTCGGAAATCAGGTTTGATCGTTTCATGTGAGGAGATGGCACTTGATATCTAAACGAAGCGCGCTTACAGGTTGCAGTCTAACTCTCTCCTCGCAGGAGACTCTCGACTCCTCTCCCTCGACTCGAGAGGACAGAGGTGAGGGTGCCAAATTTGATTAATCATGGCTGAAGCA
>QHNJ01000273.1 GCA_003218395.1 Verrucomicrobiota bacterium | reverse complement strand
GTCATGGTTGGCGAGCTTTATGCCGCGACCGCCGGGATCGGATTTATGATTACAGTGGCTGGCGCGACCTTCCAAACCGATAAGGTTTTCGTCGGTGTCCTGATATTTGCTATCAGCGGCATGGTCGCTACAGAAATAATTGACAGGGTAGAAAGAAGATTCGACAGGTGGCGTCCAAAGGTCGGGGCCGAGTAGTATCGTTTGAGCGCGCTCTCAACCAGCACCTACGACACCAGGGGCAGCAGTGAGTGCCCGAGATTGATTCTCCGACCCGAGGAATCGAGGACAAGGGCTTGGTAGTCCTTTCAGGAACCTACGCCTGTCCCCACACGTCGTTGGCGGTGTCGACCACGAGCTTGAGCTTACGCCACTGCTCCTCTTCGCTGAGCAGGTTGCCTTCCATAGTGGAGGCGAAGCCGCACTGAGGACTGAGGGCTAAATTTTCCAGAGGCACATACTTGCTCGCCTCGTCGATGCGCCTCTTGAGTTGGTCTTGTGATTCCAGTTCGGCGAGCTTGCTGCTTACGAGGCCTAGCACGACGGTCTTGCCGTGCGGCACGAAGCGCAAGGGCTCGAAAGTGCCGGCCCGCTCGGACTCATACTCGAGCAGGAAAGCGTCCACCTGGAGTCGTCCGAACAGTTTCTCAGCAATGGCGTCGTAACCGCCTTCGGCGTACCACTGGCTGCGATTGTTGCCACGACAGAGATGAATGGCCAAAATGACTCCCGCGCGCTTGGCGCCTTCGAGGCACGCGTTGTCCGCGCGGATTGCCTCATCGAGCGCAGCCTCGGGGTCTAATCCCATCTCGTTTTTAATGTAGTTTCGCCATTTGGGATCGATGTAATAGCTGTAGCGAGGCGCATCGATCTGGACGTACTGCGCTCCTTCATCTATGACCGCTTGAATCTCCGCTTTGATGATCGGCACGATGTCCCAAAGAAAGGCGGAATGAGTGGGATACACTTTATCGCTGAGGCCCTTCTTGTAATAGATCGCGGGAAATTGATTGGCGGTGGGCAGGGTGATCTTGATATCGCCCGGGCTACGCTGTTTCATGAACGCGAGCTCGTGTTGGGTCAAACGCTGGGTCTGCTTGATCTTGCCCATCACGATCCCGGGCACCCGAGACGGCTGAGTCGAGGTGCCGGCGCCGCCCGCCTGCCAGGAGCGAAGGAGATTGTCGCTCTCGTCGATTCCTTCCACCGCGTCGTTGAAGTCGCTCATGAAGTTGAGGCGGCGGAGCTCTCCGTCGGTGAAGATCTTTAGACCGAGATCTTTCTGGCGCTGGAGCAGCCGCAGAATGTGCTTGTCTTCCAGCGCGCGCAATTGCCCGTGCCCCATCTGTTTATCGCTGCGAGCCTGCAGGAGTTCCGCCGGCCGCAGGAGACTGCCTATGTGATCCGCGCGATATTTGGCCGCCATAAGAATCTATCCTTCACAGGCGCTAAAAATCGACGCTCCCCGCATATCATCCGGCTAAGCTTCCTGTCAACACTAGGTAAGTTAGCCCGACCGTGACGTCATGACTGCGGGTAAATTTAGGATTGCGCTCTACCCTTCGGCCATGCTCGTATCCAAGATTCGTCGCGCAGTTTCTTAGGCTCATAAGATTCGTAGTGTGTGAAGTCGGAGATGGTTCTGCGCGGCTTGGCGCCCGGCCAGAAGCGGGCACGGCCGATTGGCACGACCCAAAGCAGGCGTATCGGCTGCGGCACATTGAATAGCTCCCTCAGTTCTGGCTCGATCTCCTCGCGGACCGAGACCCAGACTGTTCCGAATGCCATGCTTGCCGCCACGAGCATCATCTGCTCGACCGCGCTCGCCACGCTCGCTTGAAAGAGCTTTTCCCGATCTCCCGGTCGACGCGTGGTGAGATAGACCATCATCGTCCTGGGATCGGCACAAACCAGGACCAGAACGGAGGCATC